>JANPAM010000033.1:0-1895 GCA_031429915.1 Sphingomonadales bacterium
GCAGCATCCAGTGCTGGCCGGTCTTGGTCGATACTGCCAAGTTAGTTTTGGTCGGGCCGGTTGCGGTTTCGCCTGAGCGGCAAAATCAGGGCATTGGCCATCAGCTCATGCATGCCGCATTAGGCGCATTGCTCCCCGACGACGGTCCAATGGTCATGATCGGTGATGCAGAATATTACAACCGTTTTGGCTTTGTTGCCGATGAAACCGGCGGCTGGGTATTGCCCGGTCCGTGGGATCCGCAGCGGTTGTTGCTGCGCAATCCGCAAGGTGTGAAGCTGCCACAAACGGGTATGCTCGGGCCGCGAACCCTAAGCCGCCTTTGACGCGTCGCGGGTTTGCGCTTATCGCTATTTGATGCCCTATGACGCTCCCCAGCTTGCCGGTTTAAGTCCTGATGAAATCGCTGAATTTGTGGCGGCACGGAAACTGCCGCCGGTGAATGACTGGCAACCTGAAAAGTCGGGCGACAGCGAAATGCGGATAGCCGCCGATGGCCGCTGGTTTCATCAAGGGGGCGAGATAGCGCGTCCGGCAATGATACGCGCCTTTTCCTCGTTACTTCGCCGCGATCCAGATGGAAGTCATTGGCTCGTCACGCCGCAAGAACGGCTTGCCATCGCGGTTGAGGATGCGCCGTTTATCGCCATTGAAGTCCAGATTGAAGGTAGTGGGGAAAAGCGGACCATGGCATTCCGGCTCAACAGCGATGATCTGGTGATTGCGGGGCCGGATCATCAAATCGAGCTTCGCGCAGGGTTGCCTTATCTGCATGTTCGTAGTGGCCTGTGGGCAAAGCTGGCGCGACCTGTTTATTACGAACTCGCAGAACTGGCATTGAGCGAAAATCCGGCAAAGCCCGGGCTGTCCAGCCAAGGCGTATACTTCCCGATTGGTACCACGGATTGAGCTGGATTGCCCAAATCGAAGCTGCGCTAAACCCGGCCCGGATAATCGCTATCGAGGATGAACGCCATTTCAGCAATGACGGTCACCGCGAAGCAGCCGTACTCATTCCGATAACCTACCGATCCGAACCCGGCGTAATCCTGACCCAACGCCCCGACTGGTTGCGTAGTCATGCCGGTCAGGTTGCTTTCCCGGGTGGCAAGATCGACGAGACCGATGCCGACGCGATTTCCGCAGCCCTGCGCGAAGCCGACGAGGAGCTCTCGATCCCGCCATCGCAGGTCAAAGTCATTGGCACTGCCGACATCTACTTCTCAGGGAGCGGCTACCGGATCGAACCTGTCGTCGGCATTATTCCCCCCGATCTGCCGCTGCGTGCCAATCCCGAAGAGGTCGAGGACTGGTTCGAGGTTCCCCTCGCCTTCCTGCTCGACCCTGCCAATTCGGTAAAGAAGGAAGCAGTTTGGAACGGCCAACAGCGTAGCTATTACGACATGCAATGGGGCGAACGTCGCATTTGGGGAGTTACCGCCGGTATAATCGCAAACCTTGCTCGGCGGATGGCATGAGCAAGTTGACGCTGCCCGACGCCGCGTGGCGCGATGCAAGTGGCCTGAAGACAGTTGTTGCCGCCCTGACCGACTCCAATAGCGGCCCGCGTATCGTCGGCGGAGCGGTGCGCGACACCTTGTTAGGTTTGCCCGTCACCGACGTCGATCTAGCGACTATGTTGCACCCCAATGCGGTGATCGACCGTTTGGAAGCCGGCCGCGTCAAAGCGATTCCGACCGGTATCGACCACGGCACGGTAACTGCGGTGGCCGACGGCAAGAACTACGAAATCACCACATTGCGCCGCGATGTTGCGACCGACGGCAGGCGCGCGACTGTCGCCTTTGCTACCGACTGGAAAGAAGACGCCGCACGGCGAGATTTCACCATAAACGCGCTTTACGCCGACCCTGCAACCGGCGAGATTTTTGACT
>JANPAM010000034.1:0-1524 GCA_031429915.1 Sphingomonadales bacterium
ATGACAGAACAACCCGAAACCCGCTTCCTTGGCTTGCAAAGTGCGCTGCCGAACTCGCCGGAACAAGCGCAGCTTGATTATGTCCCCAATCCGAGGGCGGGCGCGCTCTATCTGGTTCGGTTTGCGGTGCCCGAATTCACGTCGTTATGTCCGGTTACCGCGCAGCCTGATTTTGCGCATCTGGTCATCGACTATGCGCCTAATGAAACTATCGTCGAATCGAAGTCACTGAAGCTGTTCCTCGGATCGTTCCGTAATCACGCGGCATTTCACGAAGACTGCACCGTTGGTATCGGGCAGCGTCTATTTGACGAAATGAAGCCGCACTGGCTTCGCATCGGCGGCTATTGGTACCCGCGCGGTGGCATTCCAATCGACGTCTTCTGGCAATCGGCCGAGCCACCCAAGGCGTTGTGGCTGCCCAATCAAGATGTGCCTGGATATCGCGGGCGCGGCTGAGCAGTCTATTTGAACAGGCCGCCGAGTAAGCCGCGAAGCAACTGCCCGCCCATTTTCCCTGCCACCTGCCGACCGACCGACGTCGCAGCCGAGCGCGCCGCCGATTGGATCATCTTATCGGCAAAGCTCGGTTTTGCGGCCTCGCGCGCCGCCACCGCCTGCTGCCGCGCGAGTTCCTTGGCAGCGACGGCATCGGCCTTGGCTTGCTCCTTTGCTGCAATCGCCGCTTCCTTGTCGGCGACCACTTGCGCCTTGGCTTCGGCAGCTGCAGCCGAGGCTTGAGCGCCCTTTGCCGCCAATATTTCTTCAGCCGATTCGCGGTCGATCAGCGCATCATATTTATCGCCGATGGCATCGGTCGCAATCATCACGCCGCGTTCCTGCGGGCTAAGCGGCCCGACTCGGCTGGCGGGCGCCTTGATCAGCGTGCGCTGCACCATCGAAGGCGAACCATCGGGTAGCAGTAACGACACTAACGCCTCGCCGATTTTCAGCTCTGTGATGACCTGAGCCACGTCGAGATTGGGGTTGGGCCTGAAAGTCTCAGCGGCGGATTTGACGGCCTGCTGATCGCGCGGCGTGAACGCATTCAGCTTATGCTGGATCCGGTTGTTGAGCTGCGCCGCAACGGTATCGGGAATGTCGATCGGGTTCTGAGTGATGAAATAGATGCCGACACCTTTCGAGCGAATGAGGCGAACCACCTGCTCGATTTTCTCCGTTAATGCCTTTGGCGCGTCGTTGAACAGAAGATGCGCTTCGTCGAAGAAGAAAACGAGTTTTGGTTTGTCGGCATCCCCGATCTCCGGCAGGTTTTCGAACAACTCCGACAGCATCCACAGAAGAAAGGTAGAGTACAGCTTCGGGCTCGACATCAATTTGTCAGCAGCGAGGATGTTTACAACCCCCCTACCGCTATCGTCACAGCGGATGAAATCGTCGAGCTCAAGCGATGGCTCGCCGAAGAAATGTTCGCCGCCTTGGCTTCGCAATTGGAGAAGCGATCGTTGAATGCTGCCGACTGACTGCTTGGAGATATTGCCATATTCAAGCGTCAGTTCGTCG
>JANPAM010000035.1:0-4956 GCA_031429915.1 Sphingomonadales bacterium
ATATGCCCCGTCCATCGGGCGTCGCACGCATCGCTGTCAACCGCCGCGCCGAGATTTTCGATTCGACATTGTCGCTCGGCAACACCAGCCGGTCGACGATAGTGCCAGCCTTCGCATCGATGATCAGCACTGTCCGCGAAGCGCTGACTGCGGTAACGAGATAGCGGTCGTCAATCGTCCATGCTGCGATTTCGACACCGCCATATGGCAGAGTCTGCAAGATGATTTTCGGCTTGAGTGGCGCTTGCGCCGAGGCAATATTGGGCCATGCCGCGAACAGCAAACATGGTATTGATATAGCGAGGAATTTAGCCCCCGCGCGTAGCATTAAATGGTTCATGCTATCGCCCCACCGCGAATGTAAATTTGTCGCAGAACAGACGCGTTTAGTCAAGACTACCCACATCGGCGCTTCGGTACCGACCCGCCCGCCCATCACTTCGAGCAATAAACTGAATTGCCAACACGGAAGCAAGCGGCTAGATGCCGCCTCCACCGCGACAGTGAGGCCCGATGGCGGAGTGGTGACGCAGAGGACTGCAAATCCTTGCACCCGAGTTCGATTCTCGGTCGGGCCTCCAACTTTTCACCGTTAACGCGCGAATGCCGGTCAAGCCCGCGTTCGGAACAATTGCCGCCACAGCTGCTTAGTTCGCCATGCGCGTATGTCCGCGTCAGGAGAACAAATATGTCTGCACCCGAAGATCTGAATGACCTGTACACCGGCGAGCTCGCCGATCTCTGGTCGGCTAACGACCAGATGCAAAAGACCGTTAAAAAGCTGATGGGCAAAGCCAGCGATCCCGGCCTGAAAGAAATGCTGGAAAAGTCGCTGACCGGAATTGCCGCGCACACCGAAACCTTGAAAGAGCTGCTCGCTGCCTCCGGCGAGAAGGTTAAGAAAGAGCATTGCAAGGGAATGGAAGGTCTGGTCGCAGAGGCCGTGAAGCACACCACCGAAGAAGCGCCCGACAAGGGTCCGGTACTCGATGCCGTGATTATCGCTCAATATCAGCGGATGACTCATTACGGTATCGCCGGTTTCGGTACTGCTGCATCATACGCGGGGACGCTCGGACTGAAAGACGCGCAAAAGCAGTTGAAGGTGCTGACCAAGGACACATACAGCGGTGATTCGTATATGACCAAGCTTGCCGAAATGACCGTCAATATGGACGCCAAAGACGAATAAGCGACACGCCTAATCCGGGTGAAGGGGTCGCGCGATCATTCGCGCGCCGATCTCGCCCGGATTTGCTGGGCATATCATCGTCAACATCATTCAGAAGGGAACAATCGAAGAGCTGGACAATTCATGTTGCAGTGCACAATAAGATTGTCAGTCCGCACGAAGGAACGTTGTGATGAAACTATCTTTAAGCAGCATGAAGGCAGCCACCGATCTTACAAGGTCAGGCAAACTCCTTGAAGCAACGGCTTTGATACAGCGGATGCTATTAAAGGATGTTAAGCCACAGCCGCAAAACATACCGATTGGCCCATGGGCGCAACCCAAGTTGGGAGCCGTATCCGCTACAAGCTTGAAAAAGGCGAAGCCAGAAGTTGCGAGCAAGCACGACCGGTTTGCAAGCAAAGTATTCACCAGCGCTCTGGGGCAGCGTTCGTACAAGCTGCTCACGCCGTCCGGCTACGACGGCAGACCGATGCCGCTGGTGGTAATGCTTCATGGCTGCACTCAAAATCCCGACGACTTTGCGGCAGGGACGGAAATGAACAGATTGGGCGAGGAATTTGGTTTCTTCGTTGCCTATCCTGCTCAGCCTACCTCTGCGAATTCGATGGGCTGCTGGAACTGGTTCAATTCGGCTGACCAGCAGAAGGACAAAGGTGAGCCTGCTCTCATCGCGGGCATAACCCGACAAATCATGGCGGATTATGCCGTTGATTCGCAGCGGGTATATATCGCCGGACTATCAGCCGGCGGCGCGATGGCGGCGGTGCTGGGTATGACCTATCCGGAACTGTTTGCCGCAATCGGAGTCCATTCAGGATTACCCTGTGGTGCCGCCACCGATACAATGAGCGCTTTCGCAGTCATGAAGCGGGGCGGTAGCCATAAGGCCGTTCAAATATCCGCCAAGCCAGTCCCGACAATCGTGTTTCACGGTGATCGGGATCGCACCGTCAACCCGGCAAACGCCGACGACGTTCTTGAGCAGTTCGATCTGACGGGGGCGTCGGCCCAATATGAAACCACGTCCGAAAAAACGTCCACGGGCATGGGCTATTCGAAGTCCGTTCATGCCAATGTCGACGGCGTGCCACAGTTCGAAAAATGGCTGATCCACGGCGCGGGCCATGCCTGGTCGGGGGGCAGCGACAAGGGGTCGTACACCGAACCGCGCGGTCCGGACGCAAGCCGCGAAATGATCCGGTTTTTCCTCGAGCACCGCCTTCCGAAATAGTACGGCCGCCGTCAAAGCAAATTGACTACACCCATGTCGAAGCATAGCCTGCTTCGGGAGGGGGTAGCGGATGATCTTGATAATAGGCGTGACCAGCCGGCTCGGCAAAGCGGTGGCGCAACGCCTTTTGCGGGACGGTGTTCCTTTTCGCGCCGCGTGCCGCAATTTGGCTAAGGCGCATTGGCTATCCGAGGTAGGTATAGATGTCGTTCAGTTTGACCTCGCTAGCGGTGCAGGACTTACGGCTGCATTAAAGGGGTCTACGCGTGTTGTAAGCTGCGTTCACGGACTACTAGGAAGGTCGCGACACTCAATCGAGCTGATCGACGTCCGGGGCCACCTCGCACTCATCGACGCTTGCGTCGATTCTACAGTCCAGCGTTTCGTTTACGTCTCTGCTTTGGGAGCGTCTCCTCACCATCCCTCGGAATTCTGGCGGGCCAAAGCCGTGACAGAGGAACATCTAAAAGCTTCCGGCATGGAGTATGTTATTCTTCGTCCCGGCGCGTTTATGGACCTTTATGCACATGATATGATCGGAGCCGCAGTTCTACGCGGAAAAACCGTTTTCCTTTTGGACAGCGGAAAAACACCACGAAACATGATCTCAGTGGCCGATGTAGCCGATGCGGTCGTTACAGCATTGTCGGGGAGCAATCTCGCTGGCCAAACATTAGAAATCGGAGCCCCGGAAAATCTTACGGCTAGAGAGGTGGCGGCAATTTACGCTGGGTTGTCAGGCAAGACGCCAAAGGTGCGCACGATTCCGCCTTTAGCATTACGATTTCTCGCCACAGCCATTGCGCCATTTCACGCAGGCGTAGGTCGCCTTCTACAGCTCTCTTTGCAACTTGCCGGCAGGGAGGATTTGCGGCTCAATTCTGCATCTGGCACCGAACAGTTGGGCATTTATCCGGTACGTCTTGAAACTTTTGCAATCAATAAGTCAGGTGCTGTAGAAACCACTCCCTGACGATCCTGGTGTCAGGACCTATACCAGATTGATCTTTCCAAATGTTGCCATATGCACACAAGCGTCGGTTAAAGTTGCTGTTTGCCACTGAAAAAACGGTCTTCGTCTGAATCCCGCTTGGCGTTTTGTGCGGCGCTGGCTAGAACCTGAAACGCAGCGCTGTATTGCTATTACAATACAGCTGTGCCACAGGGGCGCGCAGTCATGCTCGGGGTTACGGAAAAAGCATTCGATGGAATCAGTTGATTTTGGCAATATGCGGCAGGCAATGGTTGATGGCCAGCTTCGCACCAGCGGCGTGACATCGGCGTGGGTGCTGGCGGCGATGGGCAACCTACCTCGTGAGGATTTTGCACCCGATGCGCTGCGTAGCGCTGCCTATATGGATCGCTCGTTGCCGCTTGCCGGCGGACGCACGCTTAACCCTGCTGTTTCGACAGCATTGATGCTTCAAGTCGCCGAAGTCGAGGCAGATGACAGCGTGCTTCTGGTCGGAACGGCATGTGGCTATATAGCCGCATTGTTATCAAAGCGTGTGACCGATGTGGTGGCAATAGAAGCGCTTGCCGACCTGCCAGGTTCAGTCTTTTCGCTCATCATCATTGACGGCGCGGTCGAATTTTTGCCTGACAGTTTGCTGGGCGTGACTCGCGATGGAACGCGCATCGTAACTGGCATTGTCGAGGCCGGGGTGACCCGGCTGGCGTCGGGCATTGTCCGTGACAGCAAGGTCGCGCTGCGGCCGTTTGCCGACACCGAAATCGCTGCCCTCCCCGAATTTGCAGTAAAGCGGGAGTTTGTATTTTGAAGGTGCGCTCGCTTGTTGCAGCATTGCTTGGTTCTGCCGCAATGACCGCACCAGTGATGTCTGATACGCTGCGCGAAGCGTTGATCGGTGCGTATGAGACCAACCCCAATCTGACTGCGGCCCGCGAAAACCAGCGAGCGACCAACGAAGGGGTGCCGCTGGCCAAGGCAAACGGTCGGCCAACAGCAAATGTGCAGCCGACCTATTTCGAAAATGTGCTCCAGAGTTCGGGATCGTCGGTTACCCAGGCCCGCGGTGTTACAGTGAATGGCACGATTTCCGCTCCGCTTTATGCCGGTGGGGGTGTAAAAAACGCCGTCCGTGCCGCAGAAAACCGGGTCGAAGGCGGCTTTGCATCGTTACGGGGAAGTGAAAGCGCCATTTTTTCCGCAGTAGTCGGCACCTATATGGACGTGATCCGCGATGAGTCGATTGTCGAACTCAATCGCGCTCAGGTGGGCGTGTTGTCGGTCAACCTTGAGGCAACGCGCGACCGGTTCGAAATTGGCGACCTGACCCGGACCGACGTCGCCCAGTCCGAAGCTCGGCTGGCGCTGGCGACAAGCAATCTCGAAACCGCGCGCGCCAACCTGATTCGCTCAAAAGAAACCTACATCCAGCTAGTCGGCCGCGAGGCGGGCAGGCTTGAGCCCCCACCGCCGTTGCCGAACCTGCCCGAAGCGCCTGACAACGCAGTCAACGTGGCACTAGAAAGCAATCCAGACCTGATAGCCGCGCGCGAGAACCGC
>JANPAM010000036.1:0-8824 GCA_031429915.1 Sphingomonadales bacterium
GTTATCCTGACCGGCGACGGCGGCAACAAGATTGCAGTCATCAAGGAAGTCCGTGCGATTACGCAGCTTGGTCTGACCGAAGCGAAGGCTCTTGTTGAGTCAGCGCCAAAGGCGATCAAAGAAGGCGTCAACAAAGCGGAAGCCGAAGAAATCAAAGGCAAGATCCTGGCAGCTGGCGGTACCGTCGAAGTCAAGTAATCGGCTTTTGCCATTACTCAGAATCAAAGGGCGGCTCCGCGAGGGGCCGCCCTTTTTTGTTTTATCTGAAGAGGTCGAGCCGGATTATTCGGCTGGTTCAAACTCGTGCAGTGGTGTGCGCGTACCGCCCTGCCCGCTTGGCCAATCGCGACGCTTGTCGAATGCCGCACCGTTCGTTGAAGCACCTGTATATTCCGCCTTGTCGGCAAACATCGGGTCGGTGACCGGCGCTAACTCGGTCTTGTGCATGAACAGCGGATCGGTGACCGGCGCGAGTTCGGCCTGATGCGCGAACAAAGGATCGGTGACCGGCGGCAAATGCTGGTCGGCAAAGCTTGGACGGCGGATTGGTTGGGCAACAGCCGTGGCGATTGGTGCTGCATATGATTTGGCTACAGGCGCAAAATTGCTCGCTGGCAATGGCGCTGCGACCGCTGGTGCAGGCATGCTCCGAGCCGGGGCTGGGGCTACACGCGTAGGCACAAAGGCAACAGCATCGCGGCTACGCGTTTTACGGCGACGGCTGGCAAGTGCACCACCCAATCCAGCAAGGCCAAGCGCTGCAGCAAGACCGCCATAAATCATCCAGTCATCATCGGTGCCGTCGGCGACCGGAGTAATTGTTTGATCCACCGGAGCCTGCTCGACGGGCACGTCATTGATGGGTGCGACCGGCAACTCGTCCCGGCGCAGCTCGGCGCTTGCCCCGTCAATGGTCGGAGCATTCATGACCGTTGGTGCGCTTGCTGCCGTCGGTGTAGACCGTGTGGTGGTCGTCGGCGGAGCAGTGCGGGCACGTTGTGTGGGTTGCACAGTAGCTTTCGTGGCGGCGGTCCGGGGCGCAGCAGGGCGTTCAGCTTGAACTGGCTCTGCCGATATGGTTGGAACCATTGGTGGCGGTGCCACCGTTGGCGAGGCAACAGGCTCTGGCGCCGGAGCTGATTGCACAACTGGGGGCGGCGCTACCACTACAGGTGCTGCTTCCGTTTCCTGCGCGAAGGCGCCTGGCGTGCCGAAGAGCATTGCCGTAGCAATTGCAAAATGTGCGGTGGTGAACTTTCGGTTTCCTCGGTTCATGGGTCCGTCCTTTCTGACTTGACCGGATAATAACCGTCGGTTCGTCTCGATGGGGCGGTGCCAACCGGTCAGTAGTGGTCTCGGCAAGACAGGCCGAGTTTCTGAACGAGGTGTTCATTTAGGGTTCACGGTGTTGACATGATCTAGCTAATTTGTTCTGCTTTTGTTCTTGTAATGATTCATTATGTGTGTTAGCCACTCATTGCGCTT
Organism: Sphingomonadales bacterium; assembly: GCA_031429915.1. Taxonomy (GTDB): domain Bacteria; phylum Pseudomonadota; class Alphaproteobacteria; order Sphingomonadales; family Sphingomonadaceae; genus Sphingorhabdus_B. The sequence goes on from JANPAM010000036.1 coordinate 1,486, forward strand.
TGAAATCGTGATTTTGAATGTTCTTGTTGCCCGGATTTGTGCAATTACCTTAGTCATAAACTCGCCAATTTGCGTGTCATCCGAATCCGGAATCGGTGTCACCTTTTGTCATCCTTTGGGGCTGGTGAACTGTTTGCAAAAACCGTTTGAAGTGAGACTTTAGTGTGACTTTCCGATTGCCGTTTGAATTTTGTAAATGAGACAAGAGAGGGGGAGGAAAGGAATTACCCTTATGGCTTGGCTTGCTGCGCGCTTTAGTCTGCCTCGCTTTATTGTTTTTCATTCCTTGATGCGGGCGCTCACACCTCCCCTTCTCCCGGCTCGTTTACATTTTTAATGCTTTGCGAACGACTTCAAACCATGGACCCTCGATCAAAGTCGGGTGTGCCAATACAACTGGGTATTGGGAAGTCTAACGTGTTTTGACATAACCACCAACCGTCGTGAAAATGTCGATTTCACTATCAACTTGTACAGTTTTCTGCGGATTTTAGCTTAACCTCTAACGGGTTTTCACGTAGCTGCCGGGAGCAGCTTCGAGGGCTGTCATAGTTCCTTCGCCGGGTATCCGTCCGCCTGTGGCCGCAACCTGCATATTGCCATGCGCGTTTAGCCAGTCGGTCCAATCGGGCCACCAACTTCCCTTGGTTTCGGTTGCGCCCTCGATGAATTCGTCCAGCGATGCAGGATTTTTGTCATTGGTCCAATATTGATACTTCATCTGCGCTGGCGGGTTGACCACGCCGGCAATATGCCCGCTGCCAGCCAGCACAAATTTCATTGACCCGGTGAAATGGTCCTGCATTTTCCAGACGCTTTCCGCAGGCGCAATATGGTCTTCGCGTCCAGCCTGAATATATGTCGGCGTTTTGACCTTGCCCAAGTCAATCGGCGTGCCAAGCGCCGACATAGCGCCGGGCTGGACCAGCTTGTTATCCCTATAAAGGTCGCACAAATATTCGCGGTGCCATTTGGCTGGTAAGTTGGTTACGTCACCGTTCCAGTGCAGCAGATCGAACGCTGGATAGTCTTCGCCCAACAGATAATTTTTCACCACGGTCGACCAGATCAGATCCTTGCCTCGAAGCAAATTGAAGCTAAGCGCGAGGAAACGACCGTCGACATATCCCTCCGGCGAGGCAAGCGCCTCGACCATCTTTATCTGGTTATCGTCGATGAAATTCAGCAACTCGCCGCCACGGGTGAAGTCCACCTGGGCTGTAAAGAATGTCGCGCTCGCAACCTTGTCGGCCTCGTCCTTCGCCGCCAGAATAGCGAGCGTCGCCGCCAATGTGGTTCCGGCCACGCAATAGCCGATAGTATGGACCTTATCGACGTCTAGCGCCGCGCGGACAGTATCGATAGCGTCGATTTGAGCGGCAATATAATCGTCCCACACAACATTGGCCATCGACGCGTCGGCGGATTTCCAGGATACGACGAAAACCGTAATCCCCTGATCGACGCAGTATTTGATGAAGCTTTTTTCCGCCGTCAGGTCGAGAATATAGAAACGGTTGATCCACGGCGGGAAAATAATTAGCGGTGTCTCCATAACCTTTTCGCTCGACGGATTATATTGGAGCAGTTGATAAAGCGGGGTTTGATGAACCACCTTCCCCGGCGTCGCGGCGATATTCTCGCCGAGCTTGAACGCATCCGGGTCGGTATGCGTTAGCTGCCCGCGCTGCATGTCATGCATCAGGTGCTGCATTCCGGACATGAGGCTTGCACCCTTAGTTTCGACCGCTTTTTCAAGTGCAACGGGATTGGTGAACGGCGAATTGGCCGGACTCATTGCCTCGACCACCGTCCGAATTGCGAAACCGATCTTCGCCTTTTCAGCCGCCGGAATGTTGTCCATTTGCTCAGCGGCACCGAGCATATAGTCGGACATGTGCTTGTAACCCTGGCGCACCAGATCGAACACCGGATGCTCCCATTGCTCTGCTGAAAAACGGCGATCCTTGGGATCAACTTTGTCGCGGCCAGCCTTGGCCAGCGGCGCCAGTACCAGCCCCCAAGCATCGAGCGCATGTTTGTAAGCCGTCAACGGGTCGCCAGCCATCCCGGCCCCGTCAATCATCTTGGTGAATTGCTCGGGATCCATAAAGGGCGGCAGCTTGGGTGAATCGGTCATGGCTTTGCATAACCCAATTGATGCTTTTATCGAAGCGGCGTTTTATGGTGCGGCGCAGCATTTACATTGCGATAAAAAGCGCGCAAAGGCGTGCGCACAATGACATTCGAAAACCTGCCCCCGCTTCTCGACGAAGCGCTCACCGCGCGTGGCTACACGACGCTTACCCCTGTACAAACTGCCGTGATGGCCACCGAGGCCGAAGGCCGGGACCTCGTTGTGTCGGCTCAGACCGGTTCGGGTAAGACCGTTGCATTTGGTCTGGCGATGGCACCTCAGATATTGGACGGCGGCATGGTCAGTCTTGCCCGCGAGCCAGCAGCGCTGATTATCGCGCCGACCCGCGAACTCGCTTTGCAGGTCAGCCGGGAATTGATGTGGCTGTATGGCAAGGCCGGTGTCCGTATCGCAACCTGCGTCGGCGGCATGGACGCATCGAAGGAGCGGCGCGCTTTGGGCCAAGGGGCGCAGATCGTCGTGGGAACACCCGGACGTCTCCGCGACCACCTCGAACGCGGCGCACTCGACCTGTCGGCGCTTAAAGTTGCGATTCTAGACGAAGCCGACGAAATGCTCGACATGGGTTTCCGCGAGGAACTCGAAGGCATCCTTAATGCGACTCCTGAAGAACGCCGGACGCTCTTGTTCTCGGCGACAATGCCGAAGTCGATTGTATCGCTCGCCAAACGCTACCAGCGCGATGCGTTGCGGATTTCGACCGTCGGAGAAGATCGAGGACACGGGGACATCAGCTATCAAGTTGTGACCGTCGCTCCACCGGACATCGAAAATGCCGTGGTCAACCTGCTTCGCCTTCACGAAGCCGAAACCGCGATGCTGTTCTGCGCCACCCGCGACAATGTCCGCCATCTCCACGCCAGTCTGACTGAGCGTGGTTTCAACGTTGTGGCCTTGTCTGGCGAGCACAGCCAAAGCGAGCGCAATCAGGCATTGCAGGCCCTGCGCGACCGCCGCGCCCGCGTCTGCGTTGCCACCGATGTTGCTGCGCGCGGTATCGATTTGCCGACATTATCGCTGGTAGTTCATGTCGAGCTGCCCCGCGATGCCGAAGGTTTGCAGCACCGTTCGGGCCGCACCGGCCGGGCGGGCAAGAAGGGAACTGCGGTTCTCATCGTTCCCTATCAGCGCCGCAAACGAGTCGAGTCCATGCTTCGAGGAGCAAAGATCGAGGCCGACTGGATCAAGGTGCCCACCGCCGCCGACATTCGGGCCAAGGATCATGATCGCCTGCTCGAAACCCTAATGGTTCCAGTCGAAGTCGATGAGGAAGACCGGACTTTGGGTGCGAAACTGCTCGAAACGATGTCAGCCGAAGACATCGCCGCCGCTTTGGTGCGCGTTCACCGCGCCAAAATGCCGATGCCTGAAGAAATGCTCGACGACGGCAGCAGAAGCACGGAGCGGGCAAAGGAAAGCCACCGCGAAGGCTTCGATGATTCGGTCTGGTTCAAGATGAACGTGGGCCGCCGCAACAACGCCGACCCGAAATGGATCTTGCCATTGCTCTGCCGCCGTGGCGGTGTGACCAAGAACGACATCGGCGCAATCCGCATTGCCGCTAACGAAACCTATGTCGGCATTGCTGCGGCTGCGGTTTCCAAATTTGCCAAAGGCATAGCACAACCCGGCCATGACGAAGATAATGATGTCGAAATCATTCAGGCTGAAGGCCCGCCGCGCGAAGCCGCACGCGAGAACAAACGCCGGGGACAAGAAGGCGGACGCGATGGTGGACGTCCACAACGGCCGCAACTTGGCGTAAGCTCGGGCGGACCACGTGGAGACGGCCCACGCGGTGGACCACCACGACGCGATGGTGCGCGACCTTTTCGCAATGATAGCGGCCCGCCCTCGAAGCACGGCGTAAAGCACAAGACAAAGGGCAACCGCCCGCGCTGATTGGCGCCCTTCATAGTTTTTCTGGAAAACGACGGAAACTTCGCCCATGAAGGCGGCTCGTCGTCCTGCTAAAGCGAAACGGGAGCCAATGGCCGAAGAATTCTACCGCATGAAGCGTCTGCCGCCTTACGTCATCGCTGAAGTCAATGCGATGCGTGCGGCTGCCCGTGCTGGCGGTGAGGACATTATAGACCTCGGCATGGGCAATCCTGACTTGCCGCCGCCGCAGCATGTAATCGACAAGCTGGTCGAGGTCGCGCAGAAGCCCGATGCGCACGGATATTCGGCGTCGAGAGGCATCCCGGGACTGCGCAAAGCACAGGCCAATTATTACGGGCGCCGCTTCGGCGTTGAGGTCGATCCCGAGACCGAAGTCGTGGTTACCATGGGTTCGAAGGAGGGCTTGGCCAGCCTCGCCACCGCGATTACCGCTCCCGGCGACGTGGTGTTGGCCCCTAACCCGAGTTACCCGATCCACACGTTCGGCTTCATCATCGCTGGTGCAACAATCCGGTCGGTACCAACAACGCCGGACGAAAATTACTTCCGAGCGCTCGACCGCGCAATGGTCTTCACCGTCCCGCGCCCGTCGATACTGGTTGTGAATTATCCCTCAAACCCGACGGCGGAAACCGTCGACCTCGCGTTTTACGAGCGGCTGGTGGCTTGGGCCAAAGAGAACAAGGTCTGGATATTGTCCGACCTCGCCTATTCCGAACTTTATTTCGACGGCAATCCGACGCCCTCCATATTGCAGGTCAAAGGGGCCAAGGACATCGCGGTCGAATTTACCTCGTTGTCCAAAACCTATTCGATGGCTGGCTGGCGCATCGGTTTTGCGGTCGGCAATAAGCAACTGATCGCGGCTATGACTCGCGTGAAGAGCTACCTCGATTACGGGGCATTCACGCCAATTCAGGCGGCGGCCTGTGCAGCGCTGAACGGCCCGCAGGATATCGTCGAAAAGAACCGCCTGCTCTACCACAAACGCCGCGATGTGCTCGTTGAGGCATTTGGCCGGTCGGGCTGGGACATCCCCCCACCCCGCGCGTCGATGTTTGCGTGGGCACCATTGCCGCCAGCGCTTGCCCATCTTGGCAGCCTGGAGTTTTCCAAGCAGCTGCTGACCCACGCAAAAGTCGCGGTCGCCCCCGGCGTCGGTTACGGCGAAGATGGCGAAGGATTTGTCCGAATCGCAATGGTCGAAAACGAACACCGCCTCCGCCAGGCGGCTCGCAATGTGAAACGCTATCTACAGTCAATGGGCGTCAACACCCCGAGCCAATCAAAGGCTATCTGAGTTTGCCCAAAGCCGACTTCGCCTTCCATCACCGTTTTCGTGTGCGTTGGTCGGAAACCGATGCGCAGGGCGTGGTGTTCAATGCGCGCTATTTGGACTATTCGGACATTGCGATCACCGAGTATTGGCGAGCCGCCAAATTGCGTGAGCGCGCTGGCGATGAACCGCTGGAATTCCACGTTAAAAAAGCGACTGTGACCTGGTTCGCACCAATCAAGCCCGACGAAATGATTGAGGTCATGGCGCGCACCATCGCTACCGGCCGGACCAGCATGACGCAGTTGGTTGAGATTCACGGTGACGGCCCCGACGACCTCCGCGCAATCGTAGATATCGTCAGCGTGCACGTAGATTTGGCCCAGCACCGGCCAATGCCATTGCCCGAATGGATTGGCCTGATGTTTGCCGAGTTCGACGCAACGGCCGCTGGTGGAGCACTTGCGACCGGGCTAAGGCATGGCTAAAGCCTTGTGATGATGTCACTACCCAAATCGCTTTTGTTTAGCATGCTGCTGGTCAGCACTGCAGGCATTGGGTCGTGCAAGCCTCCAGAATCGGAGCGTCTCGAAACATCGAAAGAGTTTCCAAAGCCAGTTCGCGCAGTTTCACAGGCGGGCGACACCGAGTTTTCAAACGAAGCCGCTCGCGATGAAGCTGGCGAGGCTGAGTTTGTTATGGATTGGGCGGGGATCCAGCCCGGTACTACCGTCGCTGACATTGGCGCTGGCGAAGGCTATTACACAATCCGTCTGGCAGAACGCGTCGGTGCCAAAGGCCGAGTGCTCGCGCAGGATATCAACCGGGGCGCGCTCGACCGGCTGGGCGAACGGGTTAATCGCGAACGGCTTGATAATGTGGCAATCAAGGAAGGGGCTCTTGACGATCCACGCCTTCCGGAAGCCAGCTTTGACCGGGTGTTCATGGTCCATATGTATCACGAGGTAGGCGAGCCGTACGCGTTTCTGTGGCGTATGCGCCCCGCGCTCGCGAGGGGTGGGCAGGTCATCGTGGTCGACCGCGACAAGCCAACCGACCGCCATGGAATTCCGCCAAAGCTGCTGTTCTGCGAGTTCGAAGCAGTAGGCTACCGGCTGACTGCCTTCAAAGAGAAGCTCGCGCTCGGCGGATATATGGCGCGGTTTGAGCCTTCTGGTAAACGTCCGGAACCCGGCTCGATTAAAACGTGTGGCACGACTTCAAAGAAATGATGCCAGCGCCCCGAATAGGACACTAATCACAGTCAAATCTAATCAGGCTTTGCACTGACACCCTAGCGGCACTCAACTTTTTTGATCCGCCAAGATCAGGTAGGTCCACGATAAAAAGCGCCTGATCGACAACGCCGCCTGCCGTCCTGATGAGTTCAACGCCTGCCGTCGCGGTTCCGCCAGTGGCGATGAGATCATCCACTAGCAGAACTTTCTGGCCCGGTCGAACCTGCCCGACATGCATCTCGATTCTATCGGTGCCATATTCCAGCAAGTAATCAGTGCCGATCTTTACACCCGGCAGTTTTCCCGGTTTGCGCAACATCAACTTACCAAGACCTAGCGCATACGACAGGCCCGCCGCCACCACGAACCCACGCGCTTCGATGCCCGCTATCAACTCCGTCTGCGGATCGACCATTGCCGCCAGCCGGTCGATTGTCGCGCGGAAGCCGGGGCCGTTAAGTAACAACGTCGATACATCGCGGAACATTATGCCCGGTTTTGGGAAATCCGGAATGTTGCGGATAAGCGCGGCGAGATCGGCGTTTTCAATCATTCGGAATGAATGCCGCCTTCAGCCTGATTTGACAAAGAGAAAATTTAATTATCGATTATCAATAAATCTGTTGACGTTCACGCATGCTAGATTTATTGATAAACAATAATGATCGCATTGGAGAACGATATGACCGAAATTGCCAATAACCGTATATTGAAGACAACCCGCTGGCTGGTTTACCTGATTATGGGATTAATCGCCCTAGCCGG
>JANPAM010000037.1:0-1973 GCA_031429915.1 Sphingomonadales bacterium
ATAGCGTTCTATAGGCATCTGTGAGAGGAGATCCAGTGTAAAGCAAGACGGTCTATAGGCCAAGCTGGGACATGCACTCATAGGGGAGCAGCGAAATGAGACCTATCACACCTGCGCTTCGCTGGACTCTATTCGGGCTGCTGTGTGTTGCCGGTATTTTCAATGCGATGGATCGACCCGTCATCGCAATCCTAAAACCCTATATGTCCGCTGACTTCGGCTGGACGGACGATGATTATGGCGATCTCGCGTTTCTGACTCAGATGGTGGCGGCTTTTTCCTTTCTTGTAACAGGCTGGCTGGTTGACCGGCTGGGCGTGTGGCGGTCGATGGTGTTGGGAGTCTCCACATGGAGTGTCGCTGCAATGGCGCATGGTTGGGCCTTGGCTGCGTGGCAGGTAATTGGTGCGCGCATTGGCCTGGGTGCGACGGAGGCAGTTCAGACGCCGCTGACGATCAAGACCGTTGCGACCCTATTCGAGCCCGACAAACGCAGCTTTGCTTTTGGTGTGGGTACAGCGATTGCGGGCGTGGGCACCATCGGCACCTTTTTCCTGATACCCATACTGCTCGACGCAGCGGGCTGGCGAGGGGCGTTGATTTTTGCCGGTGTCAGCGGCTTTATCGCGCTGGCTTTGTGGCTGTGGTTCGCGCGGGGGGTGAAATTCGATGACGCTGCGATTGATCCCAGCGAGGATGGCGGCGACGATGACGGCGCGTCCTATGGCCCGATCCTGACCAACATCCAGACTTGGGCCATTGTGATCGCCAAAGCGTTGTCGGATGCAACTTGGTGGCTGATGGGCTTTTGGTTGCCCGATTTCTATCGCAAGACCTACCAGCTGACGACCGAAGAGCTCGCTGTGCCACTGTCGATAGCCTTTATCGGTTCAGGCGGTGGCGCGTTTCTTTTTGGCTGGATTTCAACACGGTTGCTGGAAAAGGGCTGGAGCGTCAATCGTGTTCGGAAGACCATCATGCTGGTCTCCGCACTGATCGTGCTCCCTTTGCCTTTGGTGCTTAATCTCAATGCCTTTTGGCCGGTGGCGATTATGATGGGTGTCGTGATGGCCGGGCATCAGGGCTTTTCGCTGTCGATCTTCTCGACGATCACCGATGTAGTGCCGCGCGCAAAGGTTGGCCGGGTGACCGCGTTCGGGGCATTTATGGGGAATATGGCGGGTGCTGCTATTTCGAAGATTACCGGGCTGGTGCTGGTTGCAGGGCTAGGCTTTACGCCTTTGTTCCTGTTTGCTGCTGTATCTTACCTGTTGGCGCTGGCTTGGCTGCATCTGCTGATGCCGGTTATTCGGCGGGTTGAGTGATTATTTTGTAAATACGGTAGGACGGAAAGACGATTAAACGGTGTTGCGTCAGGCACTACAATCGTCCTGCCGTCTCATCGTCCTGCTGTTTTTACTTTAAATTCGACGGCCAAAAAATAACTAAGTCGAAGGGTTCTTACTCAGCCTTCGCCAGACCCTCCGCCTCGACCATCGCTTGCAATTCGCCCGCTTCATACATCTCCATCATAATGTCGGAGCCGCCTAGAAACTCGCCCTTTAAGTAAAGCTGCGGAATTGTCGGCCAGTCGCTGTAATCCTTGATGCCAGCGCGAATTTCCATGTCCTGTAACACGTCGACGGTCTCATAAACGACGCCGAGATGGTCGAGGATGGCAATCGCCTTGCTCGAAAATCCGCATTGCGGGAACAAGGGCGAACCCTTCATAAACAGCACTACGTCGTTATTCTTGACCAGCGCATCGATCCGTTCATTCGCACTCATATTCGTAACTCCTTATTCGGGCGTAGCGGTGGTCAGTTGCAGCGCGTGTAACACGCCGCCCATCCGTCCGCCCAAGGCATCATAGACTGCCTTATGTTGTTTCACGCGGGGCTTTCCCCTAAAACTTTCGCTGACGACGCGCGCGGCGTAATGGTCGCCGTCGCCCGCCAGATCGGTAATCTCGA
>JANPAM010000038.1:0-17561 GCA_031429915.1 Sphingomonadales bacterium
GCGAGCCCAAAACTTTCCATGGCGAGCACGCCCGCAGCCTGCGCCAACGCCTCGATAATCATGACGCCGGGCATGATCGGCCGTCCAGGGAAATGTCCCTGAAAAAAGCCTTCGTTAATCGTCACCGCTTTGACCGCGCGAATTCGCTCGTCGATGACAAGCTCCTCGACGCGGTCAACCAGCAGCATCGGGTAGCGGTGCGGTAGCACCGACATGACCCGACGAACGTCGTAATTGGCGATATCAGCCGCCAACTGGATTACCGACTATCAGGCTGCGCAGCAGGGCGCGCTGGCACTGCTGCCGGCTGTCCTGGCTGCGCCTGAGACTGAGCCGCCTGAGCACGTGCCGCGTTTTCAAACAGCTGTTGGATTTGCTGGTACAAAGCCGCACCCTGACGTGACGGACGCCAGTTGGCGGGTGGGGTAATTGTCGTGGTGGGGATCGACTTATCGAGTTCTGCGGTAATCAACGAAGTGACGTCTACCGAATCAGGAGCCCACACAAATGCTTCAGGCGAAAGAATCAGGCTTATTTTCTTCGCGGCAATCACCGCTTGCTGCGCAGCTTCGTATTTCATGGCAATCGATTCAACCGCGAACAATTGTGCTTTCACGATTGGATCTTGCAGCTGGTTAATCTCTTGCTGTTTGGTGTCGATCTGGGTCAGCAAAGGATTTTTCGCCTTGATCGCGGCATCAAGCTCGATCTGGGTCAGCTCCTTATCCTTATTGGTATCAAGCATAACATTGATATCGTTGATTTCTTTGCGCTTGTTCTGCATCATCTGTGCATTGCTCGCGAAAGTGGTGCCGACTTGCTGGTAGGCTTGGCCAAGCGCCTTCGAACGCGCGATGGCGACCGAGGCATCGGCCGTAGCGATGCCATTGACCTGGGCAATTGCGGGGGTGGCGAGAACCGAAGCCGATAACAGGGCGGCGGCAATGGCGTTAAAACGAATGGTCATTAGAATTGAGTTCCTACGTTGAATGTAAATAACTTGGTGTCATCACCCTTTTCTTTCAGCAAGGCCTTGGCGATGTCGATCCGGAACGGACCGAATGGGGAATTCCAGTTAACACCGAAACCGACCGAAAGGCGCGGCTTCATACTGTCGCCGAAGAAGCGCTCTTCGAACTGGAGTGCAGGGACACGTGCTGATCCATCGGCATTTAACGGATCGGTCGACGTGCCCAATGTGGTGCCGGTGACCGTGTAAAACAGCGGGCCGCCCTGCGTGCCATCGGCGTTGACAAAGCGTTGCGGAACCGTCTGCAACAACGGCCGCGTTATATCAAACACCGCGCCGACATCTACAAACACCGAAGGCCGAAGCCCAAGCTCTTTAGCGCCAGAACCGAGTGGAATCTGGAGTTCGGCGCGACCCAGATAATATGCACGGCCGCCTATAGCATCGTCCTGAATTTGGCTCTTGCCAAGTTGCGGAGCATTGACGGCTACCCCGTTTACAACTTCGCCTTGGAAGAACACGCGCTGAACCCGGGGACCAACACCACGAATATCAAAGCCGCGAATCTGCGGTTCGCCGAGATAAAAGCGATCGGTCAAACGAACATCATCGACAAACGGTATGTTTCGGTTTTCGAGCGGATGAATGTATCCACCTTCAGCCGCCAGCGAGAAGATAAACCCGCTCCCGCCGACACGCCAGAACTTGTCAGCGTTAAGCCGTGTCTTGATGTATTTCACATCACCACCGAGGCCAGCAAAATCCTGACTGATGCCGACGCTTTGGCCGCGAGTCGGCCTAACGCGGTTATCGCGGTCATCATACAGCAATGTATAGCCCAACGATGAGGTCAAACGCTTGCCAACTGCATCGCAGAGGAAGCGGCCTGCCAATGTTGGGTCGCAAGCAACGGGAAGCGGACCAACTCCGTCAGGATCCGAGAAAAAAGTATTTCGATCAAGTGAAATATCATCCTGGCTCAACCCGTAACGCGCCTGAAAATAGATATATTCGTTGACCGGAACGCCAGTGCGAATTTGCAATCCGGTGGTGGCTTGCTGATACGTCGTGTTGCGCTGATTGTTAAAAAAGTTGAAGCTGTTCAAATCGCGGCGGAAAATATCTCCCGAGATCGCGATGGAACGGTCGAAAAGATACGGCTCGGTAAAACCGATTTCTGCCGATTTCGAATAAGATGAATATGATATGTTGGTGCGCAGTTCCTGACCTTTACCACGGAAATTGCGTTGCTTAATCGAACCTTGAAAAATGAAGTTTTCAATCGACGAGAAACCGGCCGACAACGAGAGTTCGCCTGTCGCCTTTTCCTCTACGTTAGTGGTCAGGATAATCCGGTCGGGACCGCTTCCTTGGCTTTGTTCGACTTCCAGATCTTCCTGGAAATATCCAAGCGATTTGATCCGCTCGGCCGTCCGCTTGACCTGAATGCTGTTGAAAGCATCACCTTCGTTCAAACGGAATTCGCGGCGAAGCACCTTGTCCTGAGTCAACGTATTGCCGTTAATGTCGATTCGTTCGACGAATACGCGAGGGCTTTCCGCAACATTGAACTTGATGCTCATCGTCAGCGTTTCTTTATCACGCTGGAAATCTGGGCTGACGTCGGCAAACGCATAGCCGAACAGGCCAGCGGTTTCGGACAAGCTCTCAACGGTGTCTTCAACCTGCTTGGCGTCGTACCAATCGCCTTTTTTCATGCGAAGTGTCGTTGTCAGCTTGTCGGAATCAAAATCGCGGATCTGACTATCGACCTTCACATCGCCAAATTTGTACCGGTCACCTTCTTCGACCACATATGTGATGATAAAGTCCTGCTTGTCAGGCGTTAACTCAGCAACCGCCGATACGACGCGGAAATCCGCATAGCCTTGAGTCAGATAAAACTGGCGGAGTTTCTGCTGGTCGAACGCCAGACGGTCCGGGTCGTAGCTAGTGGCCGACGAGAAAAAGCGAGTGAAGCGCGCCTGCTTGGTGACCATCTCGCCGCGAAGCTGGCCATCGGAGAATTTGTCGTTCCCGATGATGTTGATTTGCTGGACCTTCGATTTTGGCCCTTCGGTAATTTCAAATACGATATCAACGCGGTTTTGATCCAGTTGAACCATCTTCGGTTCGACTGTCGCGGCAAAGCGACCCTGACGTTTATACAGCTCGACGATCCGCGCGACATCAGCGCGTACCTTGGAACGCGAGAATATCTGGCGAGGGGCCAATTTGATTTCCGGTTCGATCTTGTCATTCTTTAGGCGCTTATTGCCTTCGAGGATGATCCGATTGACCACCGGATTTTCCTTTACCTCGATAACCACAGCGCCCGAATTGTTGCGGATCGCGACATCGGCGAAAAGCTCGGTAGCGTACAAATCCTTAAGCGCTTGGTCGGCGCTTGCTTGAGCCCACGGCTGACCGGGGCGCAGCCGGATATAGGAGCGAACGGTATCGGCCTCCAGACGCTGGGTGCCTACAACGGTAATCGACTGGATCTGATCGACCGACGCAGGAACCAACGATGGCGCGAGCGCCGGAGGTTGAGATGCGTCGCTTTGCTGAGCCAGCGCAGGCGTAGCCAAGAGCGTACCAGTCACGGCCAGCGCGGTTGAAGCCATCAAATATATGCCAAAGGTCTTGCTATTCATTGTCATCCGATCTGATGCCCGGTCTCCACCGGTCGTGCGGCCAATGGCCGGAAATTGAGTGATTGCGTCCCTGCCCGATGCTGCGCCCGCAATCAAGAGCGCATGTCGGCCGAATTTACTTCCCGAACAGTCCGAATGAAGCCAGATCGTTAAATGTCACCATCAGCATGAACCCCAATAACATTGCAAACCCGGCCCGAAATGCCCATTCCTGCACTACCGGTGTAGCCGGACGCCTCCGCACCGCCTCAACACCATAGAGCAGCAAGTGGCCGCCATCGAGCATCGGAATTGGCAGCAAGTTGATGAACCCCAAGTTAATCGAGATCATTGCGGCCAGCCACAGAAACGCAGATATCCCGAGCGCGAAATGCTCGCCCGAAACCTTGGCAATTTTTAACGGCCCGCCCAAATCTTTGACCGAACGCTTGCCGGTAATCATCTGACCCAGTGTTACAACGGTGAGGCGAACAATATTATAGGTTTCGGCTGTCGCGATAACCGGGGCCTCGAACAAGCCTACTTCGCGGATAACTGGCGGAGGAATGGGCAGCCCGAGCAAACCGCGACGATATTCGTTGCCGAAGCGGTCCTTTTCAACCAGCTCACCGATTTTGGCGGTTTGATTGACGACCGAGCCCCCGCGCTCAATGCGTAAAGCCACCTCTTCGTTCGGATAGATCGAAACTTCGGTTGCGAGTTGCTGGAAAGTATCGACCTGCGCGCCGTTGATGCTCACTATTTTGTCGCCCGGTTTCAAGCCGATTTCGGCAGCCGCAGAACCCGCTTGTACCGACGCAACGACAGGTGGATTGACCGATTGCCCATAAGTCAGCAAAAATCCCGAAAGGATTACAATTGCCAGCACGAAATTAACCGCAGGCCCGGCAAATACGATCAAGGCGCGCTGCCACAACGTCTTCGACTGAAATGTCTGATTGCGCTCAGCAGCGGGCAGATTGTGCCAGCTTTCATCGGCTTGGCTCGACGGGTTCATGTCGCCTGCGAATTGAACATAGCCGCCCAAAGGCAATGCGGCGACACGCCACAATGTACCGCGCTTGTCTGTCCAGCCGAATAATTGAGGACCAAAGCCGATCGAGAACTTCTCTGCCTTCACCCCGAACCAGCGACCGACCGAATAATGACCAAGCTCGTGCACCACGACCAGCGTGCCGATGAGCGTCACGAATGCCAATATGGTAATAAAAATGTTGGGGGCTTCAACCTGCATATGCGACCTTCTTCATAAGTTCGCGCGCATACAACCGCGCGGCTGCATCAATGCTGAACAGACTATCGAGAGACGTCAGCGTCGCGTTGGCATGGTAACCATCAAGCGTGTCCTCGACCAGAGCGGCGATATCGAGGAAGCCTACTTCGCCCGCAAGGAATGCAGCAACAGCGATTTCATTGGCGGCGTTGAGGATGGCGGGCTTGGCACCGCCTTCTTGAATGGCCGCGCGTGCAAGACGAAGAGCCGGAAAACGCCATGTGTCAGGTACTTCAAAGGTCAACTGACCGATTGTTGCCAGATCGAGCGTTTGGCAGTTGGTGGCGATACGGTCAGGCCAGGCGAGCGCGCTCGCAATCGGGATTCGCATATCGGGCGAGCCAAGCTGTGCCAGCGTGGAACAATCGACATATTCGACCATCGAATGGATAACCGATTGCGGATGGACAAGGATGTCGATGTTATCGAGGCCAACCGGAAACAAGTGATGCGCCTCGATCAGTTCGAGCCCCTTGTTCATCATCGTCGCCGAATCAACGCTAATTTTCGCGCCCATTTCCCAGTTGGGGTGAGCGACGGCTTGGGCAGGCGTTACGTCGCGCATTTGGTCGAGCGACCAGTCGCGGAATGGGCCACCGCTTGCGGTCAGCGTGATTTTGCGGACTTGGTCTATTCGACCACCGGCGAGGCACTGGAAGATCGCATTATGCTCGCTGTCGACCGGTAGCAATGTCGCGCCAGAACGCTCGACCGCCGCCATCATCAGCTCACCTGCCGAAACCAGCGCCTCTTTGTTGGCAAGCGCGACGGTCCTGCCCTGCTCGATTGCCGCCATTGTGGGAGGCAACCCTGCACAACCGACAATCGCCGCCATCGTCCAATCGACGTCGCGCTTGGCAGCCTGAACCAGAGCATCCGCCCCCGCTGCAGCCTCTGTTCGTGTCCCCGCCAGCGCCTGTTTGAGTGCAGGATAAGCGGCCTCATCGGCCACCACCGCAATATCGGCATCAAACTCGCGCGCCAGAGCGGCAAGCTCGGTGGCATTGCCGTTGGCTGTCAATACGACAACGCGGTAAGCTGCCCTATGCTGTCGCACCAGATCGAGCGTAGAGAGCCCAACAGAACCCGTCGCGCCGAAAATAGAAATGCCGCGTGGTTCGGTCAAAGGGCACCCCAGAATGAGGTCGAACCAAGCCATGCCACCGAGCCAATGATGATCACCGGCAACAACCCGTCCAGCCGGTCGAGAAGTCCGCCATGCCCAGGCAGAATATTACCCGAATCCTTGACGCCAGCGCGCCGTTTCATCCAACTTTCAAAAAAATCGCCGGCTTGAGCGACAACGGCAAGCTGTGCACCAATTATGACCGCCCACCCTGAAAATCCGCTATTCCAGTTTTGAAACACTGTCAGAAACAAAGCGGAGGCAATCATTCCACCGACCAGCCCGGCCCATGTTTTTGACGGGCTGATCTTGGGAGCAATTTTGGGTCCGCCAATGGCGCGTCCTGCGAAATAAGCGCCGGTGTCGGTGGCAATGACGATCCCGACAAACGCCAGCAGCAGCATCGTACCACCGGAATCGCGCAGAAATGCCATCAACCCTGCCGCTGTACCAATGTAAAGCATCCCTCCAATGGTCCATGCAAAACGGTATGCTGTGCCAGGCGTCATCGCCCAAACCAGCGACCGCCATTCGCGCAGTAATCCGAACGCAATCGCAATCACAAAGATTGCGAACGCGTAACTCCCCAGCCAGAGTGCAAGTCCCGACACCGCAATCATCAACAGGCTGGAAACAGTGCGGGTGCCAAGATCGGAATTGGGCCGCTTTTGCTCGGCGGGATTCTCAATCATCGGCCACCGTAACGGCGCTCACGCCCCGCGAAAGACTCGAGCGCTTTGCTAAGCTCTTTCTTATTAAAGTCAGGCCATAGCGTATCGGTGAACCAGAATTCGGCATAGGCCGCTTGCCATAGCATGAAGTTCGATAACCTTTGTTCGCCCGAGGTGCGAATAAGCAAGTCAAGCGGCGGCATATCTGCGGTGTCGAGATTGGCTTCGATTGCCTCGGCGCTGATCGTACCTTGCGCCGCCGCAGCTTGAGCCGCGCGGACAAGCTCGTCCTGTGATCCATAATTCAACGCAACCGCCAATGTCGTCCGGCTATTATGCGCGGTGCGGTCCAGTGCATCTTCGAGCATTTCCACAATGTCGGGTGCAAGCGCCTTATAATTACCGATAATTTTCAATCGCACATCGTTGGCGGCAAATTCATCGAGGTCAGATTTGATGAAGTTGCGCATCAAGCCCATGAGGTCGTTGATCTCTTCCTCGGGGCGCTTCCAGTTTTCGCTGGAAAAAGCGTACAGCGACATCGCCTCAAGCCCAAGCTCGCCCGCCGCACGGACGATGTTACGAACGGCTTCGACGCCCTTTTTGTGCCCAATCGCACGCGGCAACATCCGTTTTTTCGCCCAGCGACCATTGCCGTCCATGATGATGGCAACGTGGCGCGGAAGCTGGCCGGTGCCTGCTTCGATTCTGGCACCGACGGGGGCCGCAGCGGCGCTCACTGGCTCAGGATTTCCTTTTCTTTGTTCGACGCAGCGTCATCGACTGCCTTTATCATCTCGTCGGTCATTTTTTGCACTTCGGTTTCGAGCCGTTTGCGGTCGTCCTCGCTGATTACCTTTTTGTTCTCATCGGTTTTCAGATTGTCATTCGCATCGCGGCGGACGTTGCGGATCGCGATTTTTGCCTTTTCCGCATATTGCCCTGCGAGCTTAGCAAGTTCCTTGCGGCGTTCCTCGGTCAAATCGGGGATCGGAAGGCGAAGCATTTGGCCGTCGGTAATCGGGTTCAAACCCAAACCGGCCGAACGGATCGCCTTTTCAACAGGGGTCACGTTGGAGCGATCCCAGACTTGCACGGTCAACATCCGCGGCTCGGGCGCACTGACGGTTGCGACTTGGTTCAGCGGCATGTTGGAGCCGTAGACTTCAACCACAACAGGATCGAGCAAGGTCGTATTGGCACGACCTGTACGAAGACCTCCCAAATCGCTCCTGAACGAATCGACAGCACCTTTCATCCGGCGCTCGACATCGGCTTTGTCATATTGTGCCATATTCAGTTCCCCTCGCTCGTTACGACTGTGCAAGTACCAGAGCCATCGAGCACCTTCAGAATATTGCCTTGCTCGCGGATAGAAAAGACCACAATCGGTATGTTATTATCCCGGCACAACGCAACCGCGCTTGCGTCCATAACTTTCAGATTGTCCGACAACACCCGGTCATAACTCAATGTTTCATAACGCGTTGCTGTGGCGACTTTTTTCGGATCGGCATCGTATACACCGTCGACCGAAGTGCCCTTGAATAACGCATCGCACTTCATTTCGGCGGCGCGTAAGGCGGCACCTGAATCGGTGGTGAAATACGGCTCGCCTACGCCCGCCGCAAAAATTACGATCCGTCCTTTTTCGAGATGCCGTTCGGCGCGCCTGCGGATCACTGGTTCGCAAACCTTGTCCATCTCGATAGCAGACTGCACCCGCGTTGGAACTCCAAGCTGCTCAAGCGCATTCTGCATTGCCAGCGCATTCATCACCGTCGCCAGCATGCCCATATAATCGGCCTGTGCGCGGTCCATACCCTTGGCGGCACCTGCCATGCCCCGAAAGATATTTCCGCCGCCAATGACCAAGCAAATTTGCAAGCCGGTATCTTGTGCCGCCTTCACTTCCTCGGCAACGCGGGTTACGGTAACGGGGTCGATGCCAAAGGACTGTTCACCCATCAGGACTTCTCCCGACAGTTTCAGCAGGATGCGGCTGTAGCCGTTGGCGCTCATGATTACCTCGTCCTCAATCGCGAATACGATAATGGCGCACAGCTATAGGAGCCACGCGCCATATCGCAAACCCTATATCCCTCACACCAAAGCGAGAGAATGTGGTTTAGTTGCCAACCGCTGCCGCAACTTCAGCGGCAAAATCGGAAACTTCCTTCTCGATGCCTTCGCCAAGCTGGAAGCGAACGTAGTCGGTCAACACGATCGGCTTGCCAGCTTCCTTGGCCGCAGCTGCAACAACATCGGATATCGCAGTCTTGCCGTCCATTACAAACAGCTGACTCAAAAGCGCGTTTTCCTTGGCGAACTTCTTCACCGAACCTTCGACCATTTTTTCGACGATGTCGGCTGGCTTGCCGCCTTCCGAAGCCTTTTCACGGGCAATCGCGCGCTCACGTTCGAGCGTGTCGGCGTCGAGACCACTTTCGTCGAGCGACAGCGGAAAGGCTGCGGCGATGTGCATTGCAAGCTGTTTGCCAAGACCGTCGAGCGCCGCGCTATCGGCTTCGCTTTCGAGTGCCACGAGAACACCGATGCCACCCATACCCGGCGACGCCGCGTTGTGGACGTAAGAAACGACGCGGCCATTCGTCACCGAAAGCGACTTGGCACGGCGGATAACCTGGTTTTCACCGATGGTTGCGATGTTGCTGGTCAGAACTTCCTGAACCGTACCGCCGCTTGGGAAGTCGGCTGCAAGAATGGTTTCGGCATCGTTCGCACCGAGGCCCAGCGCAACGCCGGTTACACCGCGGACGAAATCCTGGAACTGCTCGTTCTTCGCGACAAAGTCGGTCTGGCTGTTGACTTCAACGGCGGTTCCCTTGGTGCCTTCAACAGCAACGCCAACAAGACCTTCCGCCGCGGTGCGGCTCGATTTCTTCGCGGCAGTCGCAAGACCCTTGGTGCGCAGCAGATCAACGGCGGCTTCGATATTGCCAGCGGTTTCTTCAAGCGCCTTCTTGGCGTCCATCATTCCAGCGCCGGAAAGCTCACGCAGTTCCTTGACGGCGGATGCAGTAATTGCAGACATAATGTGTCCTTTCGAAATTGGTTTGGCGAGAGGAGCATGACTTCTCCGCCCTAAATTTTGTCACCCCCGACCTGATCGGGGGTCCATGGTCTGACATCTCGGTTTGAACCTACCTGTCCGGCCATAGATTCCCGCGTTCGCGGGGATGACAAAAAAATGTTACGCTTGTGTTGCGGTTGCTTCTTCGACCGGTGCTTCAGCAGGTGCAGCTTCTTCAGCGACAGGCGCTTCGGCTTCAACAGCAGGTTCAGCACCAACCGCTTCTTCCATCGTCGCTGGCGCGTCTTCGGCAACCGGAGCCGCCTCGGTCAAAGCCGGGTCAGCCGCTGGTTCAACTTCGGCACCGATATCGACGCCCTTGGCAACCTTTGCAGTGACATTACCCTTGCTCGCCGCAGTGGCAACCGCATCGCAGTACAAACGAAGCGCACGCGCCGCGTCGTCATTGGCAGGAACCGGAAACGCGATGCCGTCTGGCGACACGTTCGAATCGAGAATCGCGATGACCGGAATACCAAGTACGTTGGCTTCCTTGATCGCGAGTTCTTCCTTGTTGGCATCGATCACGAACATCACGTCAGGAATGCCGCCCATGTCGCGGATGCCGCCAAGGCTCATTTCGAGCTTGTCGCGTTCGCGAGTCATCTGAAGGATTTCTTTCTTAGTGAAACCGGTGATTTCGCCCGAAAGCTGCTCTTCTAGCGTTTTAAGTTTTTTGATCGAGTTCGAAATCGTCTTCCAGTTTGTGAGCATGCCGCCCAACCAGCGGTGGTTGACGAAATGCTGGCCAGACGCCTTCGCGGCATCGGCAATCGGCTGCTGAGCCTGACGCTTGGTGCCGACGAACAGAACCTTGCCGCCAGTGGCAGCGGTCTGCGCCACAAAATCGAGCGCACGCGCAAAAAGCGGCACCGACTGCGACAGATCGAGAATGTGAATACCGTTACGCGCGCCGAAGATATACGGCTTCATTCGCGGATTCCAACGGTGGGTTTGGTGGCCAAAATGCGCTCCGGCCTCGAGCAATTGCTGCATGGTAACGACAGGTGCCGCCATAATCTTAATCCTTCCGGTTGTGCCTCTGGGAAACTAGAACGTCACGACTGTCTGAAAGACAGCGATCTGCACCGGTATGAGCGTTTCCCATGTGGAATGAGCCGCGCGATTAGCTGGCGGGCGGAGAATCGTCAAGTTGTTTAGCAGTTGGCGCGTGTGAGCGTGCGGAACAACCTTTTCGCCGAATAGTTATCCACAGGTTAGTCAAATCATGTCTCGCGCCGGAAACCGCGATATTTGCACTTGACAGACCAGAACAGATAGTGAACATTGACTGTTAGTTGTTCAGTTTATAGCAAGGTTATCCCCGATATTATCCACAGGCGGGGCACAAAAAGGTAAAGTTTTATGACCCTCATTGCCTCAATTCTCTTTATCGCGGCACTGACCGCTTCGGTTTTTGCAATCTGGGCGACGGTCAATTCAGCGATGCCGCGGATCAATGCAATAATTGCTGAGGAATTCACGCCGGCAATCAAAACCGCCCGTCGCATTAGCTTCGGCGCTGTTAAGCCCCAATCGGTTTCGCACTCCGCAGAAGTTATATTTCTTCGTCCGGTAATGTTGAGCCAGGAATTCAAACTCGCCGCCTAATTCTGTATTTGCGAGTTTAATACCGGCCTTAGTTGCCAATAAAAAGGCCACCCTTTCAGGTGGCCTTTTTCTGTTTCCAGCAGAACGGGCGTTTCAGCCCAATTCCAATTTAGTTGACGGCGTCTTTCAACGCTTTGCCAGCTTTGAACTTTGGCTGGTTCGAAGCCTTGATTGTCATTGGTTCGCCAGTGCGCGGGTTGCGTCCGGTCGACGCTTTACGCTTTGCGACCGCGAACGTGCCGAATCCAACCAGGCGAACTTCGCCACCGCTTTTCAAAGCTCCGGTGATGGCGTCAAACACGCCTTCTACGGCCTTCGCAGCATCAGCCTTGGTTAGGCCGCTTGCATCGGCAACTGAACTGACGAGATCTTGCTTGTTCATTGGGAACCCCCTCTTAAAGAATATGTTAGACCCATTATTGAGTTAATGAATCACGGCAATGCCGGTGGCGGGATAATGGGCAGATTGAAGCGACTGTCAAAGGAAATATCGGCAATAATCCGCCCTTTTCCACTAAATTCACGACGAAATGGCGTAAACGGGTGCAAATCAGACATCCCGACGCCCTCAATGAGTGACTGAAGCTCCAATTTCGCCGCCGTTTGCGGCAGGCAGCGCCGCCGCCAACTCGTCGGCTTCGGTCCATTCAATCGGGATTAACGGCGCAATCAGCGCGCGCGCCAAGACCTGATCGACATGTGAAACCGGGATAATCTCCAGCCCCTCTTTGATGTTTGCCGGAATCTCGGCGAGGTCTTTTTCGTTCTCCTGCGGGATCAGAACGGTCTTGATGCCGCCGCGCAATGCTGCGAGCAATTTTTCCTTCAACCCGCCGATCGGCAACACCCGACCACGCAGAGTAACTTCGCCGGTCATTGCAACATCGCGGTGGACGGCTATTCCGGTGAGCGTCGACACAATTGTAGTCACCATACCAACACCAGCCGACGGACCGTCTTTGGGCACCGCGCCCTCGGGCAGATGGATGTGGACGTCCTTGCGGGCAAACAGGCTTGGCTTGATGCCATAGCTTGGCGCACGCGCTTTGACATAGCTGAGCGCCGCCTGGATCGACTCGCCCATCACTTCGCCGAGTTTGCCCGTAGTCCGGATTTGTCCCTTGCCGGGCACCGTCACCGCCTCGATCGTCAGCAATTCGCCGCCAACTTCGGTCCAAGCGAGCCCGGTAACCGCGCCGATCTGGTTCTCTTCTTCGCCGATGCCGTGGCGGTATTTCTGCACACCGGCATAATCAGCGAGATTATCGGGCGTAATCGCCATGCTGGTGATCTTGCCCTCCAATATCTGGCGCAACACTTTGCGCGCCAGCTTGGCGATCTCGCGTTCCAGCGTACGAACGCCCGCCTCGCGGGTGTAATAGCGGATGAGGTCGCGCAGGCCTTCGTCGCTCAGCGAGAACTCTTCGGGTTTCAATCCGTGCGCAGCGATCTGCTTTTCCAGCAAATGCCGTTTCGCGATTTCGAGCTTCTCGTCCTCGGTATAGCCTTCCAGCCGGATGATCTCCATCCGGTCAAGCAGCGCTTGCGGCAAGTTCATGCTGTTCGCGGTGGTCACAAACATTACGTCGGAGAGATCAAGATCGACCTCAAGATAATGGTCGTTGAATTTGTTATTCTGTTCGGGATCGAGCACTTCGAGCAACGCCGATGCCGGATCGCCGCGGAAATCCTGACCGAGCTTGTCGATTTCGTCGAGCAGGAACAAAGGATTCATCGTTCCAGCCTTTTTCAGGTTAGCCGCGACCTTGCCGGGCATCGAACCGATATAGGTCCGCCGGTGCCCCCGAATTTCCGCTTCGTCGCGCACACCGCCCAATGACTGGCGGATAAACTCGCGCCCGCACGCTTTGGCAATCGAACGACCGAGCGAGGTCTTACCAACACCCGGAGGGCCGACGAGGCAAAGGATCGGGCCTTTCAGCTTGTTGGTCCGCGCCTGCACCGCCAGATATTCGACGATCCGGTCCTTGACCTTTTCAAGCGCGAAGTGATCTTCGTCGAGCACGCTCTGCGCCTTCGCAATATCGCGCTTCAGCTTCGATTTCTTGCCCCACGGAATGCCGAGCAACGTATCGAGATAGTTGCGAACAACCGTCGCCTCGGCCGACATCGGAGCCATGCCGCGAAGCTTTTTCAGCTCGGCATTGGCCTTGGTCTTCGCCTCCTTCGACAGCTTGGTGGTGTCGATTTTGGTTTGCAGTTCGGCAATCTCGTCGCCGCCCTCGCCCTCGTCGTTACCCAACTCGCGCTGAATCGCCTTCATCTGCTCGTTCAGATAATATTCGCGTTGGGTCTTTTCCATCTGGCGTTTGACGCGGCCACGGATTTTCTTTTCGACCTGCAATACGCCGAGCTCACCCTCCATGAAGGCGAACGCCATTTCGAGGCGACGCAGCGGATTTGCTTCGACGAGCAATGACTGTTTGTCGGAAACTTTCAGGTGGATATTCGCGGCGACCGCATCGGCGAGTGCTGCGGGGGTTTCGATCTCGCTCAGTTGCACCGCGGTTTCCGAGGGCATTTTCTTGTTGAGCTTCGAATAATTTTCGAACTGGTCTGTGACCGAGCGCATCAGTGCGGTTGCCTCCGGACCGTCGGCCGTTTGTTCTTCAACCAACGTTACCTTTGCCTCGACAAAGTCGGTGCCGTGTTCGACCAGTTCGCTAAGTTCGGCACGTTGCTTGCCTTCGACCAGTACTCGCACGGTGCCATCGGGCAGCTTTAACAACTGCATAATCGTCGCAGTCACACCGATTGTGTATAGATCGTCTATATCCGGATCGTCTTCGGCGGGGTCAAGCTGTGCGACGAGGAATATTTCCTTGTCAGCAGCCATCGCCTTTTCAAGCGCAACGACCGATTTATCGCGGCCGACGAACAACGGCACAATCATGCCGGGGAAAACAACGATATCGCGCAGCGGCAACAGCGGCAGGTTCAATTCCATAGATACTCCAATTGGCGGTCCCGATTGAGGCGACCTGCCGGTTGGCTAACAATATGTGCCGAAATACCCCGCTTTCAATGGAAAAGCGGCGCAATCGCAAGATTAGTTGGGGAAAACGACAGTTAGAACGGCAGCTTGAAGCCAGCAGGCAGCGGTAGGCCGCTCGACATCTTGGCCATTTCGGCATTGCTCGCAGCATCAGCCTTGTCGCGCGCGTCATTGAACGCGGCGGTAATCAGGTCTTCGAGAATCTGCTTATCGGTCGGCACAATCAGGCTGTCATCGAGCGCTACGGCAATGATCCGACCCTTTGCCGTCGCGCGAACTTTGACCAGACCACCGCCGGAAACGCCCTCAACCTCTATCGCATCGAGAGTGACTTGCGCTTGCTCCATCTGCTTCTGGATATTCTGGGCCGCGTCCTGCGCCGCTTTGATCATGTCTTCCATGCTCTTCATGCACGTTTACTCCATTCTTGTTCATCACCATCACTGTCGAGCAGCTCGGCATCGGGAAAGGCTGCAAACGCCGCTTTAACCAGCGGCGATCCCATTATGATTCGGCGGTCTGCTTCTGCTGCCGCTTTTTCGACTTCAAGCAAACTGGGTTGCGCCGCACCACCTCGCTCCTCAAGCTCCCACTTCTTGCCGGTCACCTTGGCAAGAGCATCGCGCAGTTCGGCGACAAAACCGGGCGCGACCGGGCCAGACAATTGATAGGCCAACAACGGTGGCGCGTATTCGACAACGCGGAGCACATCGCTTAAGGTCATTTCCAAACTGACATAGCCCTCGCGCGATAACCGCTCAAGTAATGCGGAGAAATCGACTGGCATGAGCGAATTGACATTTTCGACAGGCGGCAACACCGGCGCTGTGCCTGATGGTGGCGGCGGGCTGGTGGCGATACCACCGTGCGCGATCATCTTGGCGAGCTCGCCGGGATCGGGCAACGTCGCCGCATGGATGACCCGGAGCAACGCCATATCGGCGGCATCGAGTGGCATCACCGCGCGCGACACTTCCTCATGCCCTTTCAATAGCAACTGCCAGAGCCGGTGAAGCGTCGGGAACGACAGTTTGTCGGCCTGCTCTTCAACCAGCGCAACGGTTTCGGCGTCAAGCGCATTGTCGCGCGGCGCACCAACCTTTGCCAAGGTCAGCCGGTGGACTTCGGCAAGTAAGCCAGACATCATCGCCAGCGGCTCTACACCCAAATTGTATTGCGATTTTGCCTCGGCGAGCATCGCCTGAGCATCGCCAGTGAGGATAATGCCAAAAAGCCGCCGTACTGCGCCGCGATCGGACAGGCCGAGCATATCGCGGACCTGAGCTGCTGTTACCGTATCGTCGCCTTCCATATCGGCATGGGCAATCGCCTGATCGAGGATCGAGAGACCATCGCGCACCGAACCTTCAGCAGCTTGCGCAACCAGCATCAGCGCTTCGGGCTCGGCCTCGACCGCCTCTTTCATGGCTATTTCCGCAAAGTGACGGCTAAGCATATCGGTCGGAATTCGCTTGAGGTCAAAACGCTGGCACCGCGATAGCACGGTGATCGGCACCTTGTTGACCTCGGTGGTCGCAAACAGAAATTTCACATGCCCCGGCGGTTCTTCGAGCGTTTTCAACAGCGCATTGAAAGCGTTTTTCGATAGCATGTGGACTTCGTCGATAATGTAAATCTTGTAGCGCGCTGATACCGCCGAATAGCGGACGGCCTCAATAATTTCGCGAACATCGTCGACCCCGGTATGGCTCGCTGCGTCCATTTCAATGACGTCGATATGCCGCCCCTCGGCAATCGCAACGCATGGTTCGCACTTGCCGCACGGCGCAATCGTTGGGCCGCCCTGCCCGTCCGGACCGATGCAGTTTAGTGCCTTGGCGATCAGTCGCGCGGTCGAAGTCTTACCCACCCCGCGCACACCGGTCATCAGGAAGGCATGCGCAAGCCGGTCGCGCTTTATCGCGTTACCAAGCGTCTGCACCATCGCATCCTGACCGATGAGTTCGGCAAAGGTCTGCGGCCGATACTTGCGCGCCAGCACGCGGTATGCTGCGCCGCCAGCCGCAACCGGTTTGGGCTGTGGCGGCATATCCAGCCCGAGACCCAATGCATCATCGGGCATGTCGGGATCGCGCTCGGCAAATTCTGGATTATTGGAATCAGACATTGAAATCACGATAGGACGCTCTTCGGATATTGTCGAAGGCTTCTCAACGAACACCTGTGAATAATAGGAGCCGGATGACCCGCAGCGAATTCGTTGTGGCTGCTTCCGTCAGGATCTGACCAGATTGGCGAGTGCCACGTCCATCCGACTCCCGCTGGCCATATGGCGAGCGAATTGGAAAATAGCAAGCGAGAGCGGTTATCATGGTGAACGCGGTTTTAAGTATGCTTCACTACGATGCATTCACCGTTTCATCTTACGGATGATTATTCACATTCGGGGACGACGTGATGAACGATCTCAAAACCAGTGGCCAAAGCTTCATGCGCTACGAGCATGCGGCTCAAGAAGATCGCAGCGCACCGCGGGTAAGGTTGGGCATTCCAGCCACGATGCGGCCGTCGGCCTCGGCGGGATTTAAAGTCATCGTGAAGGACTTGTCGTTGTCCGGTGTGGCGTGTGAAGCGCTGACGGGTATGAAAGCCGGCACCCGAGTTTGGCTCACGCTGCCCGGTCTTTCCTCGCTTCAGGCCGAAATCATGTGGAACGACGGCACTATGGTAGGCTGCGCGTTTACGAATTTGCTGAACCCGGCGGTGCTGGAAAATATTCTTGCGCGGTTTCCAGGTACCGGAGAGAGACCAGCTTAAGCGTTCCTCAAATACCAGTCATAATCAATGTTGGGAACGTGGCCGAAATAGCGGTCTTGCTCGACCCGTTTGACGATAGTGAACATATCGACAAAGCGTTCCCCCAGATATTCGCGCATCAGCTTCGATCCGTGGAAACGGTCAACGGCGGCAAACCAGTTCGACGGCGGTTTATCATCGCCTGAACTGTCGCGGTCATAGCCGTTGCCGACCACTGCTTCGCCCGGGTCGATCTGGTTGACGATTCCGTGGTGAATACCGGACAACACGCCAGCAACCGCTAGATACGGATTGGCGTCGGCCCCGCAGGCACGATGTTCGACGTGGCGGCTTGACGGCGGGCCAGCCGGAATGCGGAAACTGAC
>JANPAM010000039.1:0-1589 GCA_031429915.1 Sphingomonadales bacterium
CAGCCAGCCCGATTTACCCTCGATTGGCTCGACCGAAACCGAACCCAATGTGGAAGCAACCACGCCGGTCGATCCGCCGCTATAGAGTGGCTGCAATCCGCACGACGCGAGAAGCAGGCTTAGGCCGAGAAGGGCGAGAACACGGATCATAGCACGATATTGACCAGTCTGTCGGTGACCACAATGACCTTGCGGATGTCCGCACCATCAATGGCATGTTGAACCTTTGGACTGGCCAGCGCAAGCGCCTGTAGCTCGTCTTGGGCCAAGCCTTTGGCTACCGTGAGCGTATCGCGAAGTTTGCCGCGCACCTGCACCGCGATAGTGACCTCGCTTTCGACCAGTAACGCCGGATCAACCTCCGGCCAGCCAGCGTTGGCAATCAAGCCTTCGCCGCACAGCTTTTCCCACGCCTGTTCGGCAAGATGCGGAACCATTGGTGCCGACAGCAGCACGATCGTCCTGATCGCGGAGGTACGGCTTTCGCTTGGTGCGGCCTTTTCGATAGCGTTGGCTAGGTCGTAAATCTTGGCGATGGCTTTGTTGAATGCCAGCGAGTCAATATCGGCAGTGACGCCCGCAATCGTCTGATGCGTCTTGCGGTCAAGCGCCGGGTCCGATCCAGCCACTTCGCCCGTTTTGCCGACCAGCCGCCACAGCCGTTGAACAAAGCGCCAGCAACCCTCGATACCGCTTTCGGACCATTCAAGATCGCGCTCGGGCGGACTGTCGGACAGCATGAACCAGCGAACCGCATCGGCACCATATTGGTCGACGATATCGTCAGGATCGACGACGTTCTTTTTCGACTTCGACATCTTTTCGATGCGGCCAGCGTTTGCAGGTGCCCCGCTGTCGATAATGGTCCAGACGTCGCCGTCTCGTTTGACCTGTTCGGGACTAAGCCAGCTACCGTCGCCCGCCTGATAGGTCTGGTGCGTCACCATGCCCTGCGTAAACAGCGATGCAAACGGCTCCTTCACGTCGATCATGCCAATATGGCTAAGCGCGCGCGTCCAGAAGCGCGCATAGAGCAAATGCAGAATCGCATGTTCGACGCCGCCAATATATTGGTCGACCGGCAGCCATTTTTCCGCCGTCGTTCGGTCGAATGGCCTATCTTTCGGCTGGCTGGCAAAGCGGATGAAATACCAACTTGAGTTAACAAACGTATCGAGCGTATCGGTCTCGCGCCGCGCCGCTTTGCCGCAGCTCGGGCAATCGACCTTGCCCCATGTTGGATGGCGGTCGAGCGGGTTGCCGGGGATGTCAAAGCTGACATCTTCGGGCAGTACGACGGGCAACTGGTCATCGGGCACCGGCACCGCGCCGCATGTGTCGCAATGGATGATCGGGATCGGCGTGCCCCAATACCGCTGACGTGAAACGCCCCAGTCACGCAGGCGATATTGAGTCTGGCCATTGCCCCAGCCTTCGGCCTCGGCCTTGGCGATAACGTCGGCTTTCGCCTGATCGACGCTCATCCCGTTCAAGAAATGCGAATTCACGATTTTACCAGGGCCGGTATAGGCGACATCGCCATCAAAATCGCTGTCGGTCAACTCACCCTCGGCTACGACGCGGGTCAC
>JANPAM010000040.1:0-2672 GCA_031429915.1 Sphingomonadales bacterium
CGGCGCCGGAAGGCCGGGGACTTGCGAACTGTCGAGCTTAAACGCCAGTGCCTCGGCGGCGGCCGGGGCAAACGCGTTGGTGCGCAATGTCGCACGAACCACACTCATATAACGGCGCAAGATGCGGTCTTCGTCGATTGCGGAAACAGCGGAAAGTCCTGTTTCTATCCATCTGACGTATTTGCTCAAAGCGTTCGTTCTGTCACCCGTCGCTGCTGGATCATGCAGCGCTTCGAACAACGAAATGATGTTGCGCGTCACATCGGCATTTTTCGCAAGTGCAGCGACGGCAGTTATCATACCGTATGTCACGCCAGTCTGCCGCAGATAGCGATACCACGCGCGAAGCCAGATGACTGCATGAGGGTCGAGCCCGGCGATAGTGACGAGTTGGTTGAATACGTCATTCTCGGCTTCGCCGTCGAGAACCTGACTGATCGCATCTTCGAGAACCGATGCGCGCGCCATAACAGTTTCGGCCTCGCCGCCTCGCAGCGCCAAACGGAAGTCATGAATATAATTGCCGTCGCTCAGCGTGGTCGGCGATTCCTCAAGAACATCGAACCCAAAGTTTTCGAGAGCAGGGACGATATCGCTCAATGGCATCGCGCCGCCTTCGCTGTAGACTTTAAGCCGCATATGATCGCCGCCGGCCGACAACCGCGTTTTACGGCTGTGATCGCGCTCCATATTGAGCAAACCAAGCATATCGCGCGCCGCTTCATCCGTCGAATAATGGTTGCGGTAGCTGACCGGGAAGCTCGCACCGTAGCGTACCAACATGGCCGCCGCTCGCTTTTCATCGGTAAGGCGAGCAAGTGCTGCCTCAACCGCAGGCTCCCAACCGCGAACCATGAGCTCAAGCCGGTCGTCGAGATTTGCTTCATCTATCTTCTGGGCCCGGTCAGGCAGATCGAGCGTATAACGCAGCAAGGCAACGCCACCGTCTTCGAGACTGATTGTCCAGCCAAGCAGCAATCCACCAGTCGCCGTGACCAGCATATTCTCAATCTGCTTGCGCATTCCAGTCGAGACATCATCGCGCGGCAACCACACAAAAATGTACAGATGCCGTCGGAGCGGCGACCGTATCGACAGCAATTTGGGGCGGGGTCGGTCGGTCAGCGACATCGCGGTCAGCGTCACTCGCTCCAGTTCCGCCAGCGGCAGTGACACCAGCAAATCATGCGGCAATGATGTCAGCACATGCGCCATAGCCTTGCCTGCATGGCCAGACGAATCGAACCCGAACCGGTCCATCAGCGTCGCCAGATGCGTGCGCAGAACCGGGATACGATCAGGCGCGGTCGCCAGCGCCGCGCTCGTCCACAGACCTGCGGTGACCGACAGGCCGGTTACCGTGCTGCCGTCACGCTGCGGGACGACAACCAGGTCAAGCTGCACTTGGCGGTGTACGCTCGACACCCTGTTCGCCTTTAACACCAAAGGAGACCGCTCGCCTTGTTCGAACCATTTAACCGCCAGCGCCACGCTTTGCTCTGACAATATCGGCAAATCGCTTACCCGCGAAAGCCCGAGCCGTTCGGAGCGAACCCCCTCGCGCGACAGGTTTTCGTGCCCCAATATGGTCATGTTGTTTTCAAGGAACCAACGGACAAGCGCCGCGCCTTCGCCGTCAGGAAGGCCATCTGCATCATCGGACATCGCAGCGAGCATTTTGCGCCAGTCGGTCACTGCACCGCGCACGTCGCGCAAGACGGCGAGCAATTCTTCCTCCAAGGCACGCCGGTCTTTCGCATCGACTCGATTGGTTTCGAGATAGATAAACGATTCTCGGCGGTCGGCGGTGTCGCGCTTGCGGCTCACCGACTGGAGTATGCCTTCTTCGTCACGAGATGTGCTAAGCACCGGATGGATCAAGCGCTTGACCCCAATGCCTTTTGCCGCAACCGCCGCCGATATCGAATCGACGAGGAACGGCATATCGTCATTGTTCATCGCGATCCGCATCGCCAGCCTGCCTTGCGCATCGGTGAAGCTGTCGAGCGCGAGCGCAGGGTTACCTGACTTGCGGCTATGAGCGATTTGCAGCGTGAAGCGCGCAGCTTCCTCACAAGCCTTGGTATCGAAGCCGTCATTCTCGCCAGGCAACGCGCTTTCGGAGAAAGCGGAGGCCATCGCCTTCATCAAGTATTTATCAATTTTTACATTGGTTTTTGACTCGGTGGCGATCGCCATGAACTGAACTCCTGATCCCGCGACATTGTGTCTCGCCCGAATTTATTCGGCGCGACCTATTATAATTTTATTTCAATGCTTATGCCCCCCTTCTCTTGGCGAGACAAGTCAGGTCGGTAACTAGTTGCGATGGTTAGTTGGTCTGTGTAGCGTCCCGCGCAGAGAAAAAGGGTCGGAGCATATTTATGGACAAAAGGTTGACGTTGTGGATTCTTGCCGGGATGATCCTCGGCGTTGTGGTCGGTTATGCCGTCCATACCGGAGTGCCACAGGACAATGCCTGGTTCGAATATCTGACTAAGACTTTTAAGCTATTGTCCGATATTTTTCTCAATCTCATCAAGTTGCTGGTTGCGCCGCTGATTCTGTCGACCATTGTTGTTGGCATTGCGCATATGGGTGATAGCTCGGCACTTGGACGAATTGGCTTTCGCGCGATTGCGTGGTTTATTACCGCCAGCTTTATTTCAATC
>JANPAM010000041.1:0-1605 GCA_031429915.1 Sphingomonadales bacterium
GAAATAGTTGATTGCATAATAGAGCGCCGACCACGCCGCGAGCAGTACCGAGTTGATATAAATTGCCGCCAGCCAGAGCTGCGCAAACGGCGTTTCGTCGGCGCCCTCGCGAATAGTTTGCAGCACCCAAACGTCGATATAAGCATAGCCGATTGTCGCAACTGCAACAGCGGCGAAAGTTACGCTCCACGTAATGATCGGGCGCTGGTCGATGAGAAACCGGTAAATGACCGACAGCACAAGCGTGATCGAATAACCTGTAACCGCGGATATCAGAATGGGCACGAGAAAGCTAACCGGCTGCCCCTGAGCGATGCCCGATGCCGCGCGCAACACGAGCGCTCCCGCCCAACCCGCCGAATGTAGGTTCCAGAATGCCCGGTTCTTGTCGGCAAAAAATGGTTTGTCGGTTAGCTCGATTCAGCCATCGAACCGTCCTAGCGGCATTTATGCGGCGCATGAAGCCCTTGTTTCATTTCAGCTGCATGTTAGCATAGCCGCTTAATCTAGGCAGAGGCAGTTCGATATGGATACCCCCGAAACCCGCGCGTCTTTCCACGATATGGCGGAGAGCACGCAAGAAGACTGGCAGATCATCATGAGCCACAATATCCCGTTCGCGCAGAACGGCGGGAAGCGGGTGCTCGACCATTTGCGGCTGCTCGACGGCGATTTCGGCGGATTTGCGGTCGACCGGTTGACTCACTCGTTGCAAACCGCGACGCGCGCGCACCGCGATGGTCGCCCCAATGATTATGTGGTGATGGCTCTGCTTCACGACATTGGTGATACCTTGGGTGCGTCCAATCACCCCGACATCGCAGCTGCAATTCTCAAACCTTTTGTTTCCGAAGAACTCCACTGGATTGTCGAGCACCACGGGATTTTTCAAGGCGTCAACTTCTTCCATCATCTCGGCCTGAACCGCGACATGCGCGAAAAATTCCGCGGCCACGAACACTTCGCCGCGACCGAAGAGTTTATCGACAAATATGACTGTCCGGCATTCGACCCAAATTACGACACGCTGCCAATCGAATTTTTCGAGCCGATGGTGATGGAGTTGTTCAAATATCCGATCAACAGCATCTACAAGCGCGAGAGCGTGTCGGCGGAGTAGCTACCGCCCCAACAACACCCGTGCCTGCCCCGCTATTTGTGCGAGCATAGCCGCCGTCGGCGTTGCCCCCAACTTAGCCCTATCGACCGTGGCCTTGAATGCACGTACTCGGGCGGCATTGTCGGCCAACCAGCTCTGCGCATCATCCACGGGGCGCTTTGCCCCCCGGCGGCGCAGGAAATCGAGCCTCATCGCCTGAAAATCGCGTGCCAGCCCGGCAACGAGCAGTCGCTCCCACGGATCGTTCGGGTCCATCTGCATCGCGGTGCCCTGCGCCCAACCAATACCTAAGGCATCGCCGATTGCGGTGAAGGCCTGAGTTAGCGCGATAACGTTACCCTTTTGCGAAGACGACAGAGCAGCCAAACCAATCGCACCGTCAAGCTGCGCCATCTTGACCAGCCGGTCGGTAATCTTTCGCGGAGCGCCCTGTTCGAACAGCCGGGCACCAAAGCTTTCGGTTTGGTAGCGGATATCGGCGGGCA
>JANPAM010000042.1:0-9705 GCA_031429915.1 Sphingomonadales bacterium
GGGTCGCCTTCGCCAGCCATAAACCGCTCGACGGTAAAACCAAGCGGGATCAGCATTGCCTCAAGCGCATCAAAAACAGCACCACTGGCGGGTGTAATGCTTCCGCAGGCGATCAGGGCTTGGGCGTAGGAGAGTGCGGTATCATTCATGCTTTCGCGGGAATGACAACAAGGGTAGGATTTGTCTATAATTAAGCGGGGACCATCATGCCAAAAATTGACGTCGAAGCCATCACGCAAAGCAACGGCACGGGTTATCCAGCACCTTTCGACGAGGAGGTGAAGGGCCGTTACTGGCGGCGGCTTGCCCCGGTTGCCGGCCTGACTCGCATGGGCGCGAGCCATGTCGTGCTTAAACCAGACGCATGGTCGTCGCAACGGCATTGGCATGACGGCGAGGATGAACTGGTCATTATGTTATCAGGTGAAGCGGTTTTAGTCGAAGATGATGGCGAAACCGTTCTACGCGCGGGCGATGTCGCAGGATGGGCTGCGGGCGTCACCAACGGACATCACATGATTAACCGAACCAGCGAAGACTGCGTTTTCATCGCTATCGGTGCGGGTAACCAGAATGGCAGCGGGGTATATTCTGACATCGACATGAAATTTGAAGACGACGGATATTTCCATAAGGACGGAACACCCTATCCGACAGATCGGATCAGGTAACCGGAGGCGCCTTGCCAACAAGTTCGGTCAGGATTGCCGCCAACTCGCTTTGCCGGAACGGCTTGTTCAGCCGGGGCAGGTCGATGGGAACTCCGTCGGCCTCGGCATAGCCGGTGATGATGAGCGCAGGTACACCGGGCCGTTGCGTCCTGAATGTTTCTGCCAGTTTTGCGCCAGTCATTCCCGGCATAAGATGGTCGGTTACCAGCAGTTGAATGTCAGGTAACTGATCCAGCATGATGATCGCTTTTTCGGCCGACCCGGCTTCGATTACGTCAAAACCCATGTCGCTCAGCATATCGGACGTGCTGCCACGGACAACCGGTTCGTCATCGACCAAGAGCACGGTTCCGCTAAACCTTCGCGGCTCGGCTTTGGCCGTGGGCCGACCGATGGGCTCATTCTCTGCCTCCGTTACCGGCAGCCAGATCATGACTGTAGTGCCCTCGCCAAGTTCGCTGGTTACGGTCATGCTGCCGCCAAGCTGGCTGGCGAGACCGTGAACCATCGACAGACCAAGCCCGGTTCCCTTGCCGATTCCCTTGGTCGAAAAAAACGGTTCGATCGACCGGGTCAGCGTTTCCGTGTCCATGCCAGAGCCATTGTCGTTGACTGCAAGCAAGATATATTCACCCGGCGCGAGATCCGGTCGCTGTCCAATTTCGACCTCGTCCAGACTGGCCGAAATTACCAATTTGCCCGACTCGGGCATTGCATCGCGTGCGTTGACGCTGAGGTTCAGCAATGCCATTTCCAACTGATTAGCATCGCACCTTGCCGATGGCAGGGTTTTGTCGATTTTGATGTCCAAACTGATATGCGGACCTAGAGTGCTGACGAACAGGTTTTCCAGTCCACCGACGAGTTTGCCAATATCGACAGCGGTTGGGTTCAGCGGTTGACGCCTGGCAAATGCAAGCAGTCGCTGAACCAGCGTCTTTGCCCGCTCGGCTGACTGAAGCGCACCATCGATCAACATCTGTTCGCGCGGCCCGCCCAGTTGCCGCCGGTGAAGCAGGTCAAGACTGCCCAGAATAGGTGTCAGCAGATTGTTGAAATCATGCGCTACGCCGCCAGTCAACTGACCCATCGCCTCAAGCTTTTGCGATTGCCTCAGTGCTTCCTGAGCATGCTCCAACGCGGCAGTCCGCTCTGCCACGCGCAGTTCGAGCGTGTCGTTCAACTCGCGCAACGCCAGTTCGGCAGAATGGCGACCAGTGTCGTCGCGGACGGTTAAAACCGCACCAGTTGCCTTGCCATCGGGGCCGAGAACGGGTTGCGCGTTGCCGATAGCCAGCACCTCGCTCCCGTCGGGGCGTCGAATTTTCCACCGTTCGTCGCGCACCGTCTCACCGAGTAGAATTGCCCGGGAGAGGGGAAGCTCTTCGGATGGATAGGGTGACCCATCTTCGCGAAACAGTCTGTAGGATTCGGAATACTGCGATGGGTCGACATCCAGTGCGGCGACGCCATGTAATTTCGTCGCGGCATCGTTTACAAATGTGATCCGACCGTCAGCATCCGTGATGACAACGCCTTCGGCTAGTTGACCGAGAATCGCCGACTGCTCTGCCGCATCTGCTTCTGCTGCTTCGCGTGCGAGAGAGAGTTCAGCGACGATCCGGCTGCGGTCAAGCGCGGCCGCGATCTGATCGGCCACAGTACCGACCAGCGCTACTTCCTCTGGCGAAAATGCTGAGCGCGACGACGAACTAAACGCGACCGTTCCGATCAGCCGTCCTTCGGCGATCAGCGGAAAGCCAGCATATGACAATCCGCCGAGCGTTTGAAGCCCCCTGCATGATATGTCATTAATTTGATCGATATTGTTCAAAACGACCGCTTTGCGCGTGGCAGCAACCATACCACATAGATTTTCATTGAACTCAAGTGTCGAAAAAGTCCCGCGCTGTTCTTCGGTCAACCCGAAAGATGCCGAGAGTGACAATCGATCCGGTTGATCTTCATCGACCAGATAGCCGAGATAATATTCAGCCCCTATTTCATGGGCGATGTCCATATAAACCGCTTCCAGCCGCTCGTCGGACGTCTTGTCGAGAACCAGCGCACCGGCAATGCGTGCCAAAAGGTTAAGTCGGTTATTGCGTGCATTCAGTGCATCTTCGCTTTGGCGGCGCTCGGTAACATCGCGCGCGATGGCGTGTAGTCCCACCGGCGTGCCCGAACCGTCGCGGACAAGACGTGAGTTAATCTCCCACGTCATCGGTTCATCCTCAAGGCCATAAACCTCGACCTCGTAACGCGAAGCATCACCCTTGCCAGCAAGCTTTGCTGCGAGCATCGTCTTGTTCTGCTCCCAAGTTTCGGGCGGGGTGAATTCGGAAATACGGCGCTCGATCAATTGGTCGGGGTCGCGCTGCAAAGCTCGGGCGACAGCCGGATTGCAGGATGTGATCCGCATTTCCAGGTCGGTCGTGAAAATGAAGTCGTTGGCGTTTTCGAACTGCTCGCGAAACCGCTCCTCGCTTTCGCGCAAAATCGCTTCCGCCTGCCGCGCTTCGGTGACATCGTGCGCCACGCCGATGAAGCCCGAATGCTTACCGTCGGCGTCAAACCGTGGTTGAGAGTGCGACTGAAGCGACCGCCACTCACCGTCACCTCGCCGATATCGGCCTTCGAGGACAAACGGCTTGAGCGACGCTTCGCCTGCAATCGATTCAGCAGTGATCCGGACATGATCGTCTGGATGGAGGATCTCGCGCCAGTCAAAGTTAACAGCGTTTTCGTAGGAACCGCCCAAAAACTTCATATAGGCCGCGTTAACGAAGCTTCGAGTGCGGTCGAGCAACGACACCCACATCGGCACTGGCGCGCTGTCGGCGATTTGGCGGAAGCGGGCTTCGCTTTCTTCCAGTGCTGCTCTGGCGTGCTTTTGTTCGCTGATATCTCGATAAAAAACCGCGAGGCCATCACCGACCGGGAAAGCGCGCATACCGATCCAGGTGTCGCGCCCGTTTGGCCAGACATAACGATGATCGAGCGAAATTGCGCACCGATCTGCCATTGCCTTGCGGTAAAGTCCCTCCAGCTCAGGGGCGGCGTCGGGATGTGCTTCCCAATGAGTTTTTCCGATTACCTCCTCGCGTGGCCGTTCTTCAAGCCGGTCCGCTTCGGCGTTCATGTGGACAATTCGGAAATCGCGATCAAGCAACACAAGACCTTCGCCCATATTGTCGAGAACATCATGCAGCCGCGCCTCACTCACGCGTAACGCCTCGTTACCTCGAAAAACTTCGGTGGTCTCAGTGCAGAGAACAAGCACACCACCCACCCCGTTGACTGCATTGTCATCGCCAATCGGACTGTAGCCGTAAGTCCAGTATACATCTTCACGGCGACCATAGCGCGTTATCGGCACCAGATGGTTTTCATTCCAGGTTGCCCCGCGTCCCGCTTTGACCTGTTCGATCTGCGGACCTATGATATGCCAGATTTCGAACCACACCTCTTTGGCGGGCCGCCCGAGCGATGACGGATGGCGTTCGGGACCGATTGATTGACTATAGGCATCGTTGTAAAAACAGAGGTCTTCTTCGCCCCACCAGATATACATCGGGTGGTTGGTGTTCAGCATTAACTGTACGGCGACACGCAGCGGCAGCGGCCAGCTTTCGGGGGCACCAAGCGAAGTCGAGGCCCAGTCGTGCGCCCTCATCAGCGCACCCATTTCACCGCCCCCGGCTAAGAAGTTAGGGCCATTCGGGGCAGCGTCCGGTCGTGGAATCTCGTTCGCAGCCCCGTCCATGTTTGATTGAACCCCCAATAATTCCGGGCCATTCTGCTAAATGCAGGTTGGCGTAGCGGAATAACACTTAAAGCCGCAATCAGGTTCCGTCAGGTTGTTGCTGCTTCTTCGATTTTTTTGATTGTCCAAGGTTCTTCGACCGCTCCGTCGTACCATTCAAGCATCCATGGATGTGCCATGATGGCCTCGGCATAAGCCGCCGCAAACCCTGGTAACGTAAAGCCATAAGTCACAAAGCGCGTGACAACTGGTGCGAACATGATGTCGGCGGCGCTGAAGGTGCCGAACAGATATGGTCCTTCGCGACCGAAACGCGACCGCGCCTCGGCCCATGTCTGCAATATCCGGATGGCATCGGCACGTGTTTCTTCCGACACGGTTACATCGCTAAACACCTTTCGGGTGTTCATCGGACATTCGCGGCGGAGTGACATATAGCCGCAGTGCATTTCCGCCGCCATCGAACGCGCCATGCCGCGAGCGACTTCGTCCTTCGGCCAGTAACGCTCGCGACCGACTTTGTCCGCCAACCAGTCAATAATCGCTAGGCTGTCCCACACCACGGTTTCGCCGTCCCACAATATCGGGACCTTTCCCGACGACGGGGCGAGGTCTTCTTCGCGTTTGCGTTCGTCCCAGCCATCTTCGTACAGCGGTACGGTCATCTCATCGAAATGCAGGCCCGATTGCTTGGCGGCCAACCACCCTCGAAGGCTCCAGCTTGAATAGGCTTTGTTGCCGATGATGAGTTTCATGGTCATGAGGCAACAGCCTCTAACACAGCGCGGCGCAAATCCTCAATCCCGCCTTTTTTCTCCGCCGACGTAACCGACAGATCGGGATAGGCGGCGACGTGCTTGCGCAGTTTTGCCATTGTATCGAGTTCTACAGCCTCGCGGTCGCTGGACTTGATCTTGTCGGTCTTGGTCAGAACGATCCGGTAACTGATTGCGGCTGAATCGAGCATTCCCATGATGTCGTGGTCGACATCCTTGATGCCATGCCGGCTGTCGATCAGAACGAATACCCGTTTGAGCACCACCCGACCGCGCAAGTAATCGTTGATCAGGTAACGCCACTGCTTGACCGTCGCGACCGGGGCCTTTGCATAGCCATAGCCCGGCATATCGACGATGCGGAACAGGGCAGGCGACCCTACATCAAAGAAGTTCAATTCCTGCGTCCGCCCCGGCGTATTCGAAGCGCGCGCCAAGTTATTGCGGTTGACGAGCGCGTTGATCAGGCTCGATTTGCCGACGTTGGAACGACCAGCAAAGGCGATTTCGGGCACCGTTGGCTCAGGCAGAAACTCAAGCTTGGGTGCAGATTTCAGGAAGGTAACCGGCCCGGAAAAAATCCGGTTCGGTTCCTCTATTCCTGCAATTACATCAGCGCTCACGTTCCCGCCTTGGCCTTTTCAACCGCCTTCACCTCAGCATCCTTGGCCGCCTGCTGCTTCAGGATCGGGTGCCTCGAATAGAGCCATTTCTGCTGGGCAATCGAGATCAGGTTTGACATCACCCAATAGAGTTGAAGCCCCGCCGCAAACGGTGCCATGATGAACATCAGGAACCACGGCATCACAGCGAACACCTGCTTTTGCACCTCGTCCATCGGCTGCGGATTGAGTTTCTGCATCAGCCACATCGTCACGCCAAGCAGGATCGGCAACACGCCGATGGCAAGGAACGCTGGCAAAATGATGCCGGTGCCGAGCAGGTTAAACAGCAACTGCGCAGAGGGATCGGGAACCGAAAGATCCTTCAGCCACAATGCAAATGGCTGGTGCCGCATTTCGATCGACAGCATAAGAATCTTGTAGAGCGCGAAGAAGATCGGAATTTGCAAAACAATCGGCAGGCAACCGGCTAGCGGATTGACCTTCTCGTCCTTGTACAGCTTCATCATTTCCTGCTGCATCTTTGGTTTGTCGTCTTTCCAGCGTTCCTGCACCGCCTTCATCTTCGGCTGCACAACGCGCATCTGCGCCATCGAGGCAAACTGCTTTTGCGCAATCGGGAACATGAACAGGCGGACGATTATCGTCAGCCCGATGATCGCAACGCCGAAGTTGCCGAAAACACCGAACAGCCAGTGTAATATCCAGAAAAACGGAATGGCGATGAACCAGAACCAGCCCCAGTCGATCGAGTAATCGAGCAAGGGAATGCCCTGCTTGGTATACATGTCGAGCGTTTCGACTTCTTTCGCGCCGGCAAAGACGCTTGAGGACTGCTTGAATGTCTGGCCGGGGGCGACCTCGGTCTTATTGGCGTTGACCATCTGCGACCAGTAATAGCCGCCGTCGCTCTTGAAGCTCGCTCTTATCCGCGCCTTTTGGTCCGGAATTAACGCGGCAAGCCAATACATCTCGGTTTCGCCGAGCCAGCCGCCGGTGCTGTTATAGCTCAGCGTGCCGTTCGGTGCCTCGTCGACATCGTCATAATTGACGTTGGTGATGGTCTTGTCGAACACACCCATCGGGCCGACATGGATATTCCATGTGTCGGGATTGGGCGACA
This sequence comes from Sphingomonadales bacterium, assembly GCA_031429915.1. Lineage (GTDB taxonomy): Bacteria > Pseudomonadota > Alphaproteobacteria > Sphingomonadales > Sphingomonadaceae > Sphingorhabdus_B. The sequence continues at coordinate 6,960 of JANPAM010000042.1, forward strand.
TGCCGTTTCGGCTGATTAGGCCGAACGGCGCAACCTGGGCCGCTGTCGTACCACCGTTAGTGAAACGCTGCTCGGCGGTAATGAGATAATTTTTGTCGATCTTAAAGACGATCTCGAACTTCTGGTTGGCGGCGTTAGTCCAAGTCAGGGTGACGGGCGTAGAGGGTGTCAGCTTACCGGCGCTCGGTGTCCAAACCGTTTTGTCGTCCGGTGCGGTGATGCCGGTTCCGGTCCAACCGAAGCGCGCAAAATGAGCGACCTTTGTACCCGACGGTGCAAACAAGCGGACGGGTGGCGAGTTTTTCGGAAGGGCGGTGCGATGCGTGAGCAGTACGAGATCGTCGATCCGCGCGCCTTCGAGATTGATCGAGCCTTTGAGTTTCGGCGTCTCGATGAGGACGCGTGGATTGGCGCTGAGTGCCGCAGGGAGCGAAACCGTTGTGGCCGGAGCTGCGGCACTTCCCACTGCGATGTCGCCGGTTGCTGCTCCTACAGGTTTGGCGGGTGCAGACGCAGTTGGTGCGGTCTCCGGAGTCGGGAAAAATGTGCTCGCGACATAAGGCCAGCCGAACAGGATCAACCCAGTCAGCAAAATCGCAAATATCAGGTTACGCTTGTCGTCCACGTGTGTATTTCCCCGTTATTCAAGGTATTGAGCGCTTATGGCACCGGATCATGGCCGTGCCCGCCCCAAGGTTGGCAGCGCAATAGCCGTTTGAACGCCAGCCAGCCACCCTTAATTGCGCCGTATCTTTGAAGCGCGGTAATCGCGTAGGCCGAGCAGCTTGGGCTATACCGGCAGGTAGGTGGCAAGATGCGCGAAGGCCCTATTTGCCAGCCGCGCGCGATGAGGATGAAGAGCTTCGCGATCACTTTCCAAGTTTATCCAGAGCGCGCGCCATATCAGCGCGCAACTCACCAAAATCGCGTTCGATCCCGCCGTCGCGGCCGATCAGGATGTGGTCCGCGCCTGCCTTGCCCTTTTCCCCAAGCATTTCGCGCGTTAGTTCACGGAAACGGCGGCGCATCCGGTTGCGGACAACGGCATTGCCCACTTTTTTGGTGATCGTGATGCCGAGCCGAATCGCCGGATCATCATCGCGCCGGTCGAAGACGAGCAAAACAAAACCGGGAGTAGCATATCGCTTCCCCCGGTTGGCGGCCAGAAAATCGGCACGCTTTGTAATGACGCTGTAACCGCGCATATCGCGGTCCATTGCCGTTATGCTCAGGCCGACAGCTTCTTGCGGCCACGCGCGCGGCGACCGTTCAGGATGTTGCGGCCAGCAGCAGTCGACATGCGGAGACGAAAACCGTGGCGACGGGCACGCACGAGATTGCTCGGCTGAAAAGTGCGCTTCATGACTGTAATCCTTAAATTTTATGCGTCTTGAAATGAAAAGGGCCGCCGAATCTGTCCAGCGACCACTCTTGTTGGTGTGGCCGATACGTTCGAGGGCGACAAAAGTCAACATCGCTTATGGCAGTTTTGCGTCAATATCATCACGCCGGAACAGGTGCATGACATCGCGCTTGATGTCGGGGAACGACGGGCGCTGAGTCACCTTTTTCCGTCGCATCGACCAGTTTGCCCAATTTCCATATTCCGGATGTCGTCTGGCAAGTCGCGCATATCGCTTTTTGGCCCAGAGCGAATTCTTCAAAATCAGCGCCAACCCGATTGGCAATATGACTAACGCCCCGGGGCCGGGCAGCGGACCAAGCAGCGGGGCGACAACCACCAAAGTCCAACCCAGAATAAGCATACACCAGCGAAAAGCATTGCGGTCGCGCCAAGGCTTCTGTCTGCTTCCGGTCATGCGGTCGATGTGGTGGCGGAAATGAATTGATGCAAGAGCGGATGATCGCCATTTTCTTTGTCATCCGCCAGCATTTATTCATGCTTTCGCCGCAATAGGAAACTAACACTGCAAAAATTCATTTTGAAGAAAGTATCATGGCCTTAGCTCTTCCCCATCTTCACCGCATTGGCATTGTGCCGACCGATATCGACTTCATGGGGCATGTGAACAACGCGCGCTATTTGAACTGGGTGCAGGATGCGGTGCTTGAACATTGGAACAAGCTCGCCCCCCCGGAAACCGCCGCAAAATATCTGTGGGTCGCGTTAAAGCACGAAATTACTTACCGCAAACCGGCGTTTCTCGATGATGACGTGATTGCGTCGGTAGTGCTGGAAAAGGTGCACGGCGCGCGGTCATTTTATGACACGGTGATTAAACGTGGCGAGGAAGTGTTGGCAGAAGTTAAATCAAGCTGGTGCTGCATTGACGCTGAAACCCTCCGGCCGGCGCGCATTGCGTCGGAAATTCAGGAATATTTTTTCCCGAAAGAATAAGCTTTAGAAAATTGGATCGTTAGCGCCGTTGTCATCAAGCGGCGTGACTTCGGTGTGGATTCCGCATTCGACCTTGTCCCAGCCTTTCCAGCGACCCGAACGCGGGTCTTCGCCGGGGGCAACTTTGGTGGTGCAGGGTGAACAGCCAATCGACGGATAGCCCAACTCAACCAGCGGGTGGGCTGGCAGGTCGTGCTCAATCATATAGGCGTCGAGGCGGGCCTTGTCCCAATCGGCCAGCGGGTTGACCTTAAGACGGCCTTCTTCGATTTCAAACCGCGGCAAAGCTGAACGCGTTGAGGACTGAAATGCCTTGCGACCGGTAAACTGCGCATCGAACGGCGCCAGCGCCGCCTTCAAAGGCAAAACCTTGCGGATTTCGCAGCA
>JANPAM010000043.1:0-3437 GCA_031429915.1 Sphingomonadales bacterium
GTGATAGCGCAGGGCCAGCGGCTGGGGGATATTGTCGGGTAATGGCTCGAACCGTCCGAAATGGGATAGCCACTGCTCGTCGGTCAAACCGTCAAGGCCGACGGTCGCTGCCCAAGGGTCGTTACGAAATCGCAGCACCGTTTCAGGAAAATCGGCGGCGCGGACAGCATCGCCGATTTTGTCGCCAAGGCTGGCGATTTTCGGGTCGGGACGGTAGGGGGAGGCCGGACGAGTAAATTGCATAGCTTCCATCTGGGACGTGATTAGGGAAAAACAAGCATAATGGCGGTTCGTATCTTGCATTTGCACAGCAGTTTTGATCTTGGCGGGAAAGAAGCGCGCAGCGTTCGTCTGATGAACCATTTTGGCGCTCAGGCCGAGCATGTCTTATTATCTGCGGCAGACGCTTTCGGCGCGCGCGATGCACTCGATAGCAAGATCAAAGTGGCATTCCCTGGAGCAGAAGCTCCGTCGCTTGCCGGGATGCCGGGCATGGGCCGCTACCGAAAACTCGCCGCTTACATGAAAAAATTTCATCTAGTTCTCAGTTACAACTGGGGCGCGATGGACGGGGTGATGGCGCATACCCTGCTCAGCCGCAGCATGGGGTTACCGCCACTGATTCACCACGAAGACGGGTTTAACGATGATGAAATCGACCGCCTGAAAAAACGTCGTAACTGGTTTCGCAGCATTGCTTTGCAACGAACCCATGCGCTTGTCGTGCCGTCGAAAACGCTCGAGAACATCGCGCGGACAGCATGGCATCAGCCGCTTGAAAAGATTGCTCGCTTTCCAAACGGTATCGACATTGCGCATTACAACAAGCGACCGCAGCGCGGATCATTCCCCGGATTTATCAAGCGCGAAGGCGAGATTGTCGTTGGCACCGTAGCCGGATTGCGAGCGGTCAAAAACATTCCGCGGCTGGTGCGCGCTGTCGCGGCGGCCGGGCCGAATGTGCGGCTTTCCATTGCGGGTGAGGGGCCGGAGCGGGCTGCGATCATGGCCGAGGCAACGCGGCTTAACATTGCTGATCGTGTAATGATGCCGGGTTTCCTGCGTGATCCAGCCCGCTTCATCCGGCTGTTCGACATTTTTGCGCTGTCGTCGGATAGCGAGCAATATCCGATATCGCTTGTCGAAGCGATGGCGAGCGAGCTTCCGGTGGTATCGACCGACGTCGGCGATGTTCGGAACATCGTCAGCGCTGAAAACCTGCCGTTCATTATCAAGCGCGATGACGAGGCAGGGCTGGCCGACGCCATCCGCACACTCGCAAACGACGCCGTCTTGCGCAAAAAATTGGGTGATGCGAACCGCCATCTGGCAACCTCGCAATATGATGAGGTTACGATGCTGGCGCGTTACCGACAGCTCTATGGTTCTGCGATGAAACGCGCCGATTTTGCGCGACAAAGCTAAAATTTTGGAATAGCGGAATGTCTGGGGAGGCGCAGTTTAGCGCATTATTTATCACATAGGGGTCGTGTCTGTGTTCAAGGGTTTGAAACCTATTATCTACGGTGGCAAAGAAGTCTGGCCGCTGGTTGAAGGCGGCAAGGGCGTTGCTGCGACCAATCACGCAAGTTCGGGCGCATGGGCCGCGGCTGGTGGTATTGGTACGGTGTCTGCGGTTAATGCCGACAGCTATGATGAAAACGGCGAAATGATTCCGCAGGTCTTCCACGGCAAGACACGTGCCGAACGCCACGAAGAACTGGTCGAATACGGCATTCGCGGCGGCATCGCCCAAGTGAAGCTGGCGCACGAAATTTCGGGTGGCAAAGGCGCGATTAATATCAACATATTGTGGGAAATGGGCGGATCGCAGCGTATCCTGCACGGTGTGCTTGACGCGACCAGAGGCATGGTGACGGGGGTCACCTGCGGCGCCGGAATGCCTTACAAATTATCGGAAATCGCGGCGCAGTACGGCGTGTATTACCTTCCCATCGTCAGTTCGGGTCGAGCATTTCGGGCGCTGTGGAAACGCGCATATCATAAGGTCCCTGAATGGCTCGGGGCAGTGGTTTACGAAGACCCTTGGCTTGCTGGCGGACATAACGGCCTGTCCAACGCCGAAGACCCGAGAAGTCCGGAAGACCCCTATCCGCGTGTGAAGGCATTGCGCGATGTGATGCGCGCCGAGGGCATATCCGACGAACTGCCAATCGTGATGGCGGGTGGTGTCTGGTTTTTGCGTGAATGGGAAAACTGGATCGACAATCCCGAGCTCGGGCAGATCGCGTTCCAGTTGGGCACCCGGCCTTTGCTCACGCAAGAAAGCCCGATCCCGCAGGGATGGAAAGATGCGCTCACGAAGATTCCAGAGGACGGTGTGTTGCTTCACCAGTTCTCGCCCACCGGTTTCTATTCTAGCGCAGTCATCAATCCGTTCCTGAACGAGTTGCAGGCGCGCTCCGACCGGCAGATCGCTTTCTGTCCCGCCGCCGACCCCGAACATACCTCGCAGCTTGATGTAGGTGTGAAGGGCAAGAATTTCTGGGTAACGCCAGCCGATTTGATGAGGGCCCGCGAATATCATGCGCGTGGCTTTACAGTGGCGCTGAAAACGCCCGACAACACGCTGGTGTTTGTGACACCGCCAGCGGGTGAGGTCATCCGCAAGGACCAGAAGGATTGCATGGGCTGTCTCTCGCATTGCGGGTTTTCGTCGTGGAAAGACCACGACAATAACTCGACGGGTAGGCTCGCCGACCCGCGAAGCTTCTGTATCCAGAAGGCATTGCAAAATATTGCTCACGGCGCACCAATCGACGAAAACCTGATGTTTGCCGGTCACAGCGCCTATTTATTCGGGAAAGACCCGTTCTATTCGAACGGTTTCGTGCCAACGGTAAAGCAACTGTTCGACCGGATACTGACCGGCGATTAGTCCGTTTACATTTACCCATTGTTGACCTTCCCTGGTTAGGCTCCGATTCAGGGAAACTCGATGAGTTATATGACATCGCAATATCGCAAGGTTGCTCCTGCTCGGATTGAGCAGCGTGAAGTTGTACGCCATCCCGTCTTACTGCAACGAGCGACGGTGCGGAAGCATTCGAAAGCGTCGCAAGAGGCGCGGCTGGTCGATCTGTCTGTCTATGGTTGCCGGTTGCTGACCGACACTATTTTCAAGAATGGCGACCGGTTGTGGGTTCGCTTTGCCAGCGGTAATCCGATTGGCGCGACTGCTATATGGTTTGATGGCGATCAGCTTGGTTGCCGGTTTGACGAGGCGCTCGACCGCACTTTATTTCGCGAACTCACATTACCGGCGGGTTGACCCAAAGGAACGCTCGGCGCATGATTTAATCGAACGGTTAAATCAACAGGTGTCGGTGATGGATTTCGGACTAAGTGAAGAGCAGCAAGCGTTGCGCGAAACTGCGCGAGCGTTTGCGCAGAAGGAGCTGGCTCCGCTGGCCGCC
>JANPAM010000044.1:0-1784 GCA_031429915.1 Sphingomonadales bacterium
GGGCATACACCTAAACTGGTGGTCAAATTGGATGTCGTGCCGGAAGGTACTCACATCGAGGTCTATACTAAGGCTGGCGATGTCGATGGCAAATTCGTCCGTGCAATCCTTGCGGCCTGCCCATCTGTGAAAAAGAAGGAGTGAAGTTTTTGACGATCTCTTTTTACGTTCCGTAATGCCTAATCCGAGTTGTCTGCCCCCACCGCATTCCCACTGTATACCCACACAACTTAACCTCATTACCAGCCGATTGGTTGCCAATCGCACATAAAATAGGAAGTTGGAGAACACTGTGTTTTTCGCACTTTCGCTAGGAAAAGCCGAAACTTCCTGCTGAAAGTGATGGTGCCGCCTATAGGATTCGAACCTACGACCCCCGCATTACGAATGCGATGCTCTACCAACTGAGCTAAGGCGGCGTCATTGGCTATTTGCCGGACTTGCGCCGCATAGCGGCATGGCCAGGCAACTTCAAGCTTCGATCGGTTTACAACCTACCCGCCGTTTAATACCCAGCCGATGCTGATCTGGGTGGACGCCAGCGGGACGTCCAGCCTGGCTTCGCTGAAATCGACTTTGGCGCCCGGTGCCAATGAACGAACCTTGGCGCGCATTTTCCAGCTGTAGACGGGTCTGCCACCCGCATCTTTAAGCGTCACCAGCATTTCGGGAACTTTTTGGGCTTTGCTGGTGGGGTTTACGATGCTGCCACTGGCAATAAAAAATGGTGTGCCATCCGAGCGCTCATTGAGTTGCAAATCCTGACTTAAAACAATTTTAAGATCAGGTTCCTGCGTCGCCATCATGAAGCTACTGGTCGGAACGCCGAAATACCAGATGCCAGCGCCGACCCCGGCAATGAGGACGGCAAACGCGACCGCAGCCATCGTCCACAATTTGGCCGGATTACGGCGCGGCCTGAAAGGTGGTTCGTGAGCGAAATGACTTTGGGGCTGAACGTCTTCAAAATAAGCGGTCGGGGTCACCGGATGCGAAACGAAGGTCGGGGGGGGATGTGGGTCGAAACGCTCAAAGCTTGGTTGCACAGGAGGCACAGCCGCAGGTGGTGGTGGCGAAGGTGGCGTGATCGCTGCCCGTTCTGCAAAGGGTTGTTCGACAGGCGCCGGTGGGACCGGTGGTGCCACTATCGGTGGAGCCACAATCGGCGGGGCCGGGGCGACCGCCGGAATTGCACCACCCTGAAACCAGCTATGTTTGCAGTTTGCACAGCGCACAGTGCGACCATCCATACCAATCGCGGTATCAGGAACAACATAGCGGGTGCGGCAGGAGGGGCATACGAGCAGCATTATTGTCCATAAACATCAGCAACCGGTGACTTGCAACCCTACAGTTTTAAAATGCTGTGGACGGGAACCCCGTTGCAGCATCGCTTGGGCTAAATCGCTTTGCGGCTGCGAACGATTGTGCCATCTGACTGATCGATGCAAAGCGTTGTGGAATTTGACAATGTGGGGTTACGCTATGGCACGGGGGCAGAGACGCTTTCGGTCCTGAACTTTACGCTATTTCCGGGCAGTTTCTATTTTCTGACCGGCGCATCCGGTGCTGGTAAAACTTCGCTGTTGAAACTGCTCTATCTGGCGCACCGGCCCAGCAGAGGGGCGATCCGAATGTTTGGGAACGACGCCATCACGCTGCCGCGCGACCGTTTGCCGGGCTTCCGCCGTCGGATCGGAGTGGTGTTTCAGGATTTCCGGCTCGTGCCGCATCTGTCTACATTCGACAATATTGCTCTGCCACTGCGTATCGCTGGCATCCAG
>JANPAM010000045.1:0-6894 GCA_031429915.1 Sphingomonadales bacterium
CTTTCGTGTGTTCGCCGATCACCTGAATCGCCATCCATCGGCCAATCATTGCCGAGCTAATCGCGTTCCATTCGCCTCTATGCAGAAATCCACGCGATTGCGAAGTTCGACCCGTGGTTTCTGGAGCGGCTTGAGGAAATCATCGCTGCCGAAAATGACGTCAAGACAAACGGCCTGCCGAACGGCCCCGAAGCGCTGCGTCGCCTGAAATCCATGGGCTTTTCGGACAAGCGGCTCGCGTATCTGGCGGTAGAATCACTCAATATGCGTCCCGGTATGGAATCTGCCGTGCGCCACGGTTCGGGCATAGCGATGCAAGCCGCGCGCGCGATGGCTGGCGCTGTCACTGAGGACGAAGTTCGAGCGCTTCGCCACAAACTGGGCGTGCGCCCGGTGTTCAAACGCATCGACACCTGCGCCGCCGAGTTCGAGGCGAAGACGCCTTACATGTATTCGACCTACGAAGCGCCGAGCTTCGGCACGCCCGAATGCGAGAGCCAGCCGACCGACCGCGAAAAAATCGTCATCCTCGGCGGCGGGCCGAACCGGATCGGGCAGGGAATCGAGTTCGACTATTGCTGTGTCCACGCCTGCTTTGCGCTGGCTGACGCGGGTTACGAAACGATCATGGTAAACTGCAACCCCGAGACCGTTTCAACCGATTATGATACGTCCGACCGGCTCTATTTCGAGCCGCTGACCGCCGAAGACGTGCTAGAAATCCTGCATGTCGAGCAGCAGAACGGCACGCTGAAGGGCGTTATCGTCCAGTTTGGCGGGCAGACGCCATTGAACTTAGCAAAGGCCTTGGAAGCGGCAGGCATCCCGATCCTCGGAACGTCGCCCGACGCCATCGACTTGGCCGAAGACCGCGAGCGGTTTGCCGCGCTCATCAACAAATTGAAGCTCAAACAGCCCGAAAACGGCATTGCGCGCAGCCGCGAAGAAGCCATCGCGGTGGCTGACAAGATCGGCTACCCGGTGCTGATGCGCCCCAGCTACGTGCTCGGTGGCCGCGCGATGGAGATTGTCGACACGCAACTCCAATTGGAAAATTACATCCAAACCGCCGTGATCGTCTCGGGCGATACGCCGGTACTCATCGACAGTTACTTGCGCGATGCTATCGAGGTTGATGTCGATGCAATATGCGATGGTGACGATGTAGTAGTCGCCGGGATCCTCCAGCATATCGAGGAAGCTGGCGTCCACAGCGGAGATTCCGCTTGCACTATCCCGCCCTATAGCCTGCCCGAAAACATCATCGCTGAAATCCGCCGCCAGACCGAGTTGCTAGCGCGCAACCTCCACGTGCTTGGCCTGATGAACATCCAGTTCGCGGTAAAGGACGGCGAAGTCTACCTCATCGAAGTGAACCCGCGCGCCAGCCGCACCGTGCCCTTCGTCGCAAAAGCCATCGGCGCCCCCATCGCCAAGATCGCCGCGCGCGTTATGGCGGGCGAGAAACTCAAGGACTTGCCGCCAATCAATCTCGACATCGATTACATCGCGGTCAAGGAAGCGGTGTTCCCGTTCGCGCGCTTCCCCGGCGTCGATCCGGTCCTTAGTCCGGAAATGAAATCAACCGGCGAAGTCATGGGAATCGACAAGGATTTCGCCACCGCCTTCGCCAAATCGCAACTGGGGGCAGGGATGCCGCTGCCGATGTCGGGCAAGGTGTTCGTGTCGGTCAAGGACAGCGACAAGGCAGTCATATTGCCCGCGGTCAAACAAGTGCTCGATCTGGGCTTCGAAGTCTGCGCGACCGGCGGAACTGCGGATTACTTAGCGAGCGAAGGCCTGACCGTCGAACGAGTCAACAAAGTCGCCCAAGGCCGCCCGCATATTGTCGACAAGATCAAGGACGGTGAAATTGCCCTTATCTTCAACACCACCGAAGGCTGGCAATCCTTGAAAGACAGCGAAGAAATCCGCCGTTCGGCGCTGTTTGGCAAGGTTGCGCAGTACACAACCGCCGCCGGAAGCGTGGCCGCAGCCCAAGCGATTGCTGCCCGTGGACAGCGGGAGCTTGAAGTTCGGCCACTTCAAGACTATTATTAAGCCAGCAGTATCTTTCCCCCACATCTGAACTGCATGCCGGATGGAGCGTAAGGCCCCGCCGGTAGGGACTTTTTTGACGTTAGGACTTGTGCTCATGGCGAGCTTTGAAAAATATCCGATGTTGGCCGAAGGCTATGAAAAGCTGACCACCGACCTGAAACGCCTCCGCGAAGAGCGCCCGACGATTGTTGACGCAATCGAAGAAGCGCGCGCGCACGGTGATCTGTCGGAAAACGCCGAATATCATGCCGCCAAGGAGCGCCAGGGTCAGGTCGAAGCCACAATCAGCGACATCGAAGACAAGATCGGTCGGGCTCAGATTATCGATCCGCTGACATTGTCGGGTGATAAAATTGTGTTTGGTGCAACCGTCACGTTGATGGACGAGGACGACAAGCCGGTTCGGTATCAGCTCGTTGGTGAAACCGAGGCCGATGCCAAGGTGGGCCGCATTTCATACAATTCACCGCTTGGCCGTGCGCTTATCAGCCGACAGGTTGACGACGAAGTCGAAGTGACCGTGCCGTCGGGCGACAAATTTTACCTCGTGTCCAAAATAGAGTTCGTCTGAAACAGTGACAAAACGCCCTGTTCCGTTCGTGTCGAGCCCAGTCGAGACACCGGGAGGTCTTGCACGGCCTCACGGCATCTCGACGATGCTCGATGCGAACGGATAAGATGGGGTATTAAAGTCATGCGCTTTCCGCGCGGCCCTGTGACCAATGTGCTGGTCGCGCTGAATGTCGCGATAGCGTTAGTGTTGCTGGTGCCCGTCTGGTGGCAACATGCTGTCATCGCAGGCGCGCTGTTTCCGGCGCGCTTCGGCGCTGGGGCGAGCGCATTTGCCGATGTCGGCTTTGTGGTTCCTGCCGTCTTGACCCCCATCAGTGCGGCGTTCCTTCACGGCGGAATTGCGCATGTCGTCCTTAATATGCTGATGCTGCTGCTAATCGGTAAAATGGTGGAACGGGTGCTTGGGCCGTTTATGTATCTGCTTCTATATTTTATAGGAGCTTATGCGGCTGCGTTTGCAGAATATGTCGTCGCGCCAAATTCCATGATCCCGATTGTCGGCGCGAGTGGCGCGATGTCGGCGATCATTGGCGCTTACGTTGTGCTGTTTCCCAACAAGCAGCCAAAGAATTGGGGCCCGATCCCTGCATCGATTGCCCGACCGCTGCATTTGCTCGTGGCCTGGGTTGCGCTCAATTTGGCGCTCGGGTTCGTTGCGCCCGGTCTCGGAATGGGCATAGCAATCTGGTCGCATATCGGCGGTTTCGTGGCAGGATTGCTTCTGGCGAGACCGCTTTTGCTCTGGCGCTACCGCAAGGCTTGACGTCGGCTATTTCGGTTTGGCAATTTCCCTGTCTGCGGCAGGATAATCCTCGGGCTCGACCGTCGAAACATTACGACGGTCTTCCACATCTTCCTGCGGCAAGCTGCCTCCCGTTCTGGGATCGGGGCCCGGTTTATCGGGACGGGCATCGCCAAACGGACCCCGTGGCGTTTCGCTCGCTGGCTTGCCGTTACTACCTGTCATCATCAACATCCTCTTTGCACCGACCTTGATAAGTCAGAGGATACGCCGATTGTTCCGCTTAATGGCAGAGTCGTCGTCAACACCGTCCAAGCATGACTATTCCGGCTGCAACAACTTGTGCAAATGCACCACAACATATTTCATTTCGGCATCGTCGACAGTCTTCTGCGCCGCGCTGCGCCACGCCTCCTCGGCGCTGGCATAATCGGGGAACATTCCAACGACATCTAGCTTTTCCAGGTCAACAAAATCGAGCGTCTGCGGATCCTTTACCCGTCCGCCAAATACCAAATGCAATTTTTGCGTAGTCACAAACGCCCCTTAATCTTTAGTTTTGGCAGCCTCTGTGGCGGCCTGTCCGGCGGCCTTTACCGCTTCTGCGGCCTTGTTGACAAGCACCCGAAACTGATCGCGGATTGCGTCGCTGTTCAGGCCGAGGCTATCGACTTTGTTTTTGCCGGCGTCTCTCGCGGCCTCGGCAACTTTTCTTGCCTTTTTGTTTAGCTTTTTGCCCGTCTTGCCTAACACCTTAGTCTCACGGTCGGTCGCAGGGATCAAAGCGCCGATAATCGCACCTATCGCAATGCCTCCGAGCACGATGGCGAGCGGGTTTTTGTCGATACTGTCGCCAGACTTAATCATTGCTTTGGTTGCCAATTCTTTTGAGGTGTTGACGCCGCGAGCGGCTGCTTCGCGACCTGATTCATAAACTTTTGAAGCCTGTTCCCGCGCGGCGGCACCGGATTTAGCGGTCTGAACTTTAGCCATTGCGATTCCTTCTTTTGCAGTTTCAGTTGCTGACTTAACGCCGTCGCTAATTTTACTCATTTTCAGTCCTATCGTTGTCAGGCGCGTTGTTACGGCCACGTATTTTTGATATTAAACCTGCAATCGGGCGGCGCGCAATATAAAGCAACGCCCCCACACCGGCGATGCCAAGAACCGCTGCGTTTTGTTTTGCGACTTGAGCAACGTCGTCGGCCACAGATACCGCCTCGGCTTTCTTCACCGCGACAAACCGCCGCAATTGAACTTTGGGGTTCAATGCATCCTGCACAAGCGTCACGCTCGACCGCAACTTGCGGCGTAGATTGCGGCGTTCCGCGTTGGACAAAATCACCGACACTCGATCGGTAACAACCGGTTCTTTAGGTAATATCGTCGTCATGTTTCTGCATCTCCGGAAAGTAAACTTTCCTCATCCATTTTCGTGCCCGGAGGCCGAAAATTGCGCCAATTATTGCAAAGGTGAATGTTACCAATAAGGTAGCGGCCAACGGCCCAATCATGGGGGACAGGGTGAGAACCATTCCGATCACCAAGGCAATCGAAGCGCCCGCGAAAGAAAACGCGGCTATCGCGCCATATCGAAACGCCCACCGGAACACATGGCGGGTGTAATCCAATCTCGACCGGTGATAGCGGATTTCCGCCCGAACAAGCTTTCGCAGATCTTCGATTGCTAGCGACACCTGTTCGCCAGCGGTTGGTTCGACTGACGTTTTGCTGTCGACAAGTTCTTCGGGTTGTTCGGTTTCGGTCGTCATCATTCCCGCTTATCGGCAATGGGCGACATTTTGCAATGCCGCCCGCATCGGAAAATCAGGCGTCGTCGCGTCCGGAACGCACAAGCCGCGCAAGTACGAACCCGATTGCTGCAGCAGCGCCGATGGCAACAGCCGGACTTTTGCGGACAAAGTCCCGGGCTTCGCTGACCAGAACATCGACGTCCTTTGCGTCCATTTTACTGACGAAACCATCGACCGTTTCAGCGGCGCTTCGGGCATAATCGCCATATTGCTTGCCAACATTGTCGTCGATGGTTGCCGCGCTGTCGCGGATCAGCTTGCTGATGCTTGAAACCGCTTCAGTTGCACGGTCCTTGCCTTTTTCAGCTGCTGCGCGGGCGCTATCCGTGGCCTTTGTCTTGAACTCGTTCATGTCACTTTTGACTTTCGACTTGATGTCATCGGTTTTGCCCTTTGAAGGGGATGCCTTTGCGATGGGGGCTGTCGTCGATGCCGCCTTCGGTTTAGTCGCAGCGGTATCCTTGTTTGGAACGGCCTTGGATTTAGCGGCTGCCTTATCTTGCGGCTTTGCGTTTTCACTTTCGGCCATAATATCTCTCCTTTGAGTTAGCGGGGCATGGGCGTGATTAGACATATTTGCATTGCAGGTGCCTTAGTCAACTATAGCACCGCAAATTTACAAATTAAATCGAGGAAGTATATGTATGCATCACGTTGCCAAATATTGACCAGAACGGTAGAGGCGCGGGATAGTTCCCCATGCGACCCGACTGGAGCATCCTGAATGACCGCCATCCTTGAAATTTACGCCCGTGAAATCCTCGACAGCCGGGGCAACCCGACCGTTGAAGTTGATGTTTTGCTGGAGGACGGCAGTTTTGGCCGTGCCGCTGTACCCTCGGGCGCATCAACCGGAGCGTATGAAGCCGCCGAGAAACGCGACGGAAACATGGCGCGATACATGGGCAAAGGCGTTCTTCAAGCGGTCGCCGCAGTCAATGGCCCGATTTCGGACGCGTTGGTTGATCTCGACGCAGAGGATCAGGAAGACATCGATGCGGTGATGATTGATCTCGACGGTACTGCGAACAAATCCAATTTTGGTGCGAATGCGATACTGGGCGTCAGCCTCGCAGTAGCCAAAGCAGCAGCCGACGCACGTGGGCTACCGCTTTACCGCTATGTCGGCGGCGTCAATGCGCACGTACTTCCGGTGCCGATGATGAACATCATCAACGGCGGCGAACATGCCGACAATCCGATCGATTTTCAGGAATTTATGGTGATGCCAGTCGGCGCATCATCGATCGCCGAGGCGGTCCGTTGGGGATCAGAGATATTTCAAACGCTGAAAAAGGGGCTCCACGAAAAGGGTCTGGCGACCGCAGTGGGCGACGAGGGCGGCTTTGCGCCGAACCTCGCTTCGAGCCGTGCCGCGCTCGACTTCATCATGGCTTCGATTGAAAAGGCTGGCTTCAAGGCTGGCGACGAAGTCGTGTTGGCGCTCGATTGCGCGGCAACCGAGTTTTTCAAGAACGGCAAATATGAGATATCGGGCGAGGGGCTATCGCTGACCCCTGATGAAATGGCCGATTATCTCGCGGCTTTGTGCAAGGACTATCCGATCCGCTCAATCGAAGACGGCATGAGCGAGGACGATTTTGAGGGTTGGAAGGCAATCACCGACAAGATCGGCCATGAAGTCCAGTTGGTCGGCGACGATCTGTTCGTTACCAACCCAGAGCGCCTCGCGATGGGCATCGG
>JANPAM010000046.1:0-1609 GCA_031429915.1 Sphingomonadales bacterium
GGTTGATACTGAGAAAGTCCAAAAGAAATTCGTGCAGCCCGTCTTCGAATATCTTGCTCGCGTTGGTTCTGGACAAACGCAAACACAGCGCTTCGGTTGCTTCGAGCGCTTGCGATGGCAACCCATAGCCGTTCGACAGATACCGAAGATTATCCAGCAATTTGGAATACGCAAAAGCCAGACTTCGCGGGAAGCGTTGGTCGAAAATCAGAAACTCGGTAATGCCAAGCGCCGTCGTCCGGCCGGGGTAAAGCCAGCGATAGACACTGAATGCCGAGGTCGAGCGCAATATCGCTTCCCACTGCACATTGTCGAGCGACGAACCGACAAACGAAAGCGAAGGCAGCAGCACGTAATATTTGACGTCAAGCAACCGCGCGGTGTTGTCCGCCCGCTCGATAAAATTGCCGATCCGGGCGAAATTATAGCCGTCGTTTCGAAGCATCGTGTTTTGCATCGTGCCGCGAACCATTGCGCTGTCGCGTTTGATGCTCTCCAATACCCCCGGCAAATCGGATTCGCGCACCGGGCGTTTCAGTATCTCGTTGGCGTTGATCCAGCTTTCGTTGACCGCTTCCCATACTTCGCGGGTGAGAGCGGTTCTGGTCAACCGGGCATTGCGTCGTGCTTGGTCGATAACACCGCGCAGGCTTGCGTCGTTGTTCTTGTCGCGAAGCAGAAAATTGACCACTGGCGCCGATTCATACTCGCCGTGCCGGGCCAGATAAGCCGCGTCCATACCGAGCGCCTTGACGACAGACTGCCACTCGCCCGAACTTCCCGCGCCTCTGGTGAGCGTGAAACGGTGGCCGGTCTCGACCAACCGAGCAATATTCTCTGCCCGCTCGAGATAGCGGAACAGCCAATATATGCCTCCTGCTGTTTTACCGAGCATCAGTCATCTTCCAACACCCAGCTGTCTTTGGTGCCGCCGCCCTGGCTTGAGTTCACCACCAACGATCCTTGCTTAAGCGCGACCCGGGTCAGGCCACCCGGAGTGATTTCGATGCTGTTTGGCGATACCAATACAAAGGGTCGCAAATCGACGTGACGCGGGGCCAGTCCCGAATTGGTGAAGATCGGAATCGTCGAAAGCGCCAGCGTCGGTTGCGCGATGTAATTGGCTGGCTTGGCTTTCAGCTTGGCGGCAAAGTCCGCAAGTTCGCGCCGGTTAGCCGCTGGTCCCACGAGCATCCCGTAACCGCCCGAGCCGTGGACTTCTTTGACGACCAGTTCGGCCAGATTGTCGAGCACATAGGAAAGCGCATCGGCTTCTGAACACCGCCATGTCGGAACGTTATGCAATATCGGCCTCTCGCCGGTATAGAATTCGATGATGTCAGGCATATAGCTATAGATTGCTTTGTCGTCCGCGATGCCAGTTCCCGGCGCGTTGGCGATAGTGATCTGTCCGGCGCGGTAGAGGTCGAATACGCCGGGAATACCGAGCCGTGATTCGGGCTTGAAAATCAGAGGGTCGAGATAGTCGTCATCGATCCGCCGGTAAAGCACGTCAATCGGCGTGTAACCGCGCGTCGTTCGCATCGCGACCCGGCCATCGACTATCCGTATGTCATGGCCCTCGACCAGATCGGCGCCCATCTGGTCG
>JANPAM010000047.1:0-4510 GCA_031429915.1 Sphingomonadales bacterium
TCTTCATCGACTTCGAGTTCAATGACATGATCGAGCTTGCGTCCACGCGATACGAGAAAGCCGTCTAACGAATGCGCCTGCTCCGCAGTGCGCGGATAGCCGTCAAAGATCGCGCCTTGATCCGCAGGCATCGAGTCCAGCTTGTCACCGATCAGCGCATCGACGATGTCATCCGAAACCAGTCCGCCCGAATCCATAACCGAAGCTACGCGTTCACCGAGCGGTGTACCCGCCTTGCGCGCGGCACGAAGCATGTCGCCGGTTGAAAGCTGTTCCATTCCATAGGTATCAACCAGATGGCTGGCCTGAGTGCCCTTACCCGCTCCTGGCGGTCCTAACAGGATGATATTCATGGACGCCCTTCCCTAAATTTCTGGTAGCGCGCCGCTTAACGGGCGCGTCCACCTTTCAGCTTCGCCTTCTTCAGAAGGTCGCCGTATTGGTGCGCCAGCAAGTGGCTTTGTATTTGCGAGATCGTGTCGATGGTGACGTTAACCAGAATGAGCAAGCTCGTGCCGCCGATGGCAAAGAATTGCTGCTGCCCCGTTTGTGCCATGACATAGTCGGGCAGCAGGCAAACAAAGGTGATGTAAGCCGCACCCAACACGGTAATGCGCGTCAGCACGTAATCGAGATAGTTTTCAGTATTCTTGCCCGGACGAATGCCCGGAATGAAGCCACCAGCCTTTTTCAGGTTTTCCGAGGTCTCTTCAGGATTGAACACCACCGCAGTATAGAAAAAGCAGAAAAAGATGATGCCGATGCCGTAGAGCAGCAGATAAACCGGCTGCCCGTGCGCAAGGTACTGGTTTAGCGTAATGACGAAGTCGCCCATTGCGCTCTCCCCAGCGACCGCATTTCCGCCGAGTTGGGTAATCGTGATCGGCAGCAACAGCAGCGATGATGCGAAGATCGGCGGGATGACACCAGCGGTGTTGATCTTCAATGGCAGATGGCTTCGGTCAGCCTGCATCATGCCGCGCTGCGTTGCGCGTTTGGGATACTGGATCAGTACGCGTCGTTGTCCACGTTCCATGAACACGATCAGCAAGGTCAAGAGAACGAACATCGCTAGGAAGCCGACAATCAGGAACCCGCTGATTGATCCGGTGCGTGCTCCTTCGAGAAGGTTGACGAACAGACGCGGCATTTGCGCGACGATACCCGCCATGATGATGAGCGAAATACCGTTGCCGATACCGCGCGAGGTAATTTGTTCACCAAGCCACATCAGGAACATCGTGCCGCCGATCAGGCTGATCGTTGCGACGACGCGGAACATCATTCCCGGTTCAACCACAGCGCTAATGCCGTTTGCTGCGGCCAGGCTTTCGAGCCCGGCGGCCAGGAAATACCCCTGCATCCCGGTCAGCAGAACCGTGCCGTAGCGCGTGTATTGATTGAGTTTCTTGCGTCCGCTCTCGCCTTCTTTCTTGATCGCGGCGAGCGTCGGCGACAGCGATGCCGCCAATTGAACAACGATAGAGGCGGTTATGTAGGGCATCACGCCGAGGGCAATCAGGCTCATGCGTTCCAGCGAGCCACCCGAGAAAGTATTGAAGATATCGAGGACACCGCCAGCAGCGTTGTTCTGGTAAAGTAACGCTTGGGCAACAGGATCGACACCCGGCAGCGGCACGAAGCTGAGCATCCGGAAAATGATCAATGCGCCAATGGTGAACCAAATGCGCTTTTTAAGATCTGTAGCCTGCCCGAACTTCGAAAAATTGATGTTCGAGGCCGCTTGGTCGGCCCGAGATGCCATGATGTACTTTCCTTATTTCCGGTTCGTGCAGCTTTGCGTCATCCGCAAAAACCGCCGTCCCTCAAATATTTCGCCTGACACTCACCGGTAGCCCCCAGAAATGTCAAACCCCGCCAGCCCATATCGGGAAGCGGGGCTGGCATGACAAGAGCGAAGTCGCTCCGGTCCAGTCTTATTTCTTGGCCGCAGCGGCTTTAGCTGCATTCTTTACCGACGATTTTTTCGCCAACGCTTTCTCGGCAGCGCCAACCTTGACGATGACGTCTACCTTGCCGCCAGCCTTTTCAACGGCTTCGATGGCAGCCTTAGAGGCACCAGCGACGACCAGATTGATCTTTGCGGTCAGTTCGCCCTTGGCGAGCAGACGGACGCCGTCCTTGCCACCGCGTGCAAGGCCAGCAGCCTTAAGAGCCGCGTGATCGATTACAGCTTTGATGTCGAGTTTCTTCGCGTCGATGAATTTCTGAATCATACCCAGATTTACTTCGGCATGGTCTTTGGCAAAGATGTTATTGAAGCCGCGCTTTGGAATTCGCATGTGAAGCGGCATCTGGCCACCTTCAAATCCGTTGATCGAAACACCCGAGCGGCTGGATTGGCCTTTTTGGCCACGACCGGCGGTTTTGCCCTTGCCTGAGCCAATACCACGGCCAACGCGCATGCGGCGGTGGCGGGCGCCTTCATTATCTCTTCGTTCATTCAGTTTCATGTCGTGCACTCGCTTTCGCTTTTAGTCGCGCTAATGTTTTCTCGCCCAACGGCCAGATGCTAATTTAGTCCTGTACGGTGACCATGTGCCGAACCTTGCGGAGCATTCCGCGCACTTCGGGCGTGTCTTCCAGAACCGAAACGCGGTTCATCTTGTTGAGGCCAAGACCCACAAGAGTTGCGCGCTGGTCGGCGGGGCGACGCATTGGCGATCCCGTCTGCTTCAATGTGATTTTGCTCATAATCGATTACTCCGCAATCGCTTCGGCGTCGGCTTCGGCAGTCTTGCTGCCACCGCGACCGAGCAGGTCAGCGATTTTCTTGCCGCGACGTTGAGCCACTGATTTCGGACTGGTCTGTTCGACCAACGCCGCGAACGTAGCACGCACCATGTTATAAGGGTTCGACGAGCCGACCGATTTGGTCACAACGTCAGCAACGCCAAGGCTTTCGAATACAGCACGCATTGGACCACCAGCAATGATGCCGGTACCAGCAGGTGCCGAACGAAGCGTCACCTTGCCCGCGCCAAAGCGCCCGTTGCCGTCATGGTGAAGCGTACGGCCGTCTTTCAACGGAACGCGGACCATCGACTTTTTCGCTGCAGCCGTTGCCTTGTTGATTGCTTCAGGCACTTCGCGGGCCTTGCCCTTGCCGAAGCCTGCGCGGCCCTGACCGTCGCCAACGACAACCAATGCTGCAAAACCAAAGCGCTTACCGCCCTTAACAGTTTTCGAAACGCGGTTGATGTGGACGAGCTTTTCGATCGTGCCATCATCTTCTTCTTGAGCCGGACGACCGCCACGGTTGCCACCACCGCGATTGCCGCCGCCACGGTTGTCACCGCCGCCGCGATTGCCACCACCGCCACGAGCGCCGCGTGGTGCGCGGTCGTTCGATGCCGGTGCTTCTGGCGCTCCACCGTCGGTGACGGGAGTATCTGCTGTGTTGTTTTCGTCAGCCATCATTAGAACTCCAATCCGCCTTCGCGCGCTGCATCAGCGAGCGCCTTGACGCGACCGTGGAACAGGAACCCGCCACGATCAAAAACTACGCTGGTCACACCAGCTTTCTTGGCTGCTTCAGCAACGCGCTTGCCAACATCGGCCGCCGCATCGGAGGTCGAGCCATTCTTCGCCTTCACATCCTTGTCGAGCGTCGAAGCCGACGCCAAAGTCGATCCTTTCGAATCGTCGATGATCTGAGCGTAGATATGGCGACCAGTGCGGTGCACTGACAAACGCGGACGGCCAGCAACCTGTGAGCGGAGCTTTGAACGAACGCGTTGGCGCCGTTTTGCAAAGAGAGACAGTTTTGCCATTATTTCTTCTTCCCTTCCTTGCGGAAGATATATTCGCCGCGATATTTGATGCCCTTACCCTTGTAAGGCTCAGGCTTTCTCCAGCGACGGATTTCGGCAGCAACCTGCCCGACCCGCTGCTTGTCCATACCCGAAATTTCCACCGTGGTGTTATCAGGCGTCTTGATATCGATGCCGTCGGGAATAGCGAAATCCACATCGTGGCTGTAGCCAAGCTGCAATTTCAGGTTTTTCCCCTGAACGTTCGCACGGTAACCAACGCCAGTGATTTCCAGCACCTTGGTGAAACCATCGGTCACGCCGGTGACGAGGTTCTGAACCAGCGTCCGCTGCATTCCCCAGAAAGCCCGCGCCTGCTTGCTTTCGTTTGCTGGCATGATCGACAAGCCTTCATCCTTCACTTCATAAGAAATGAGGTCGCTCATCGGCATTTTCAGCTCGCCCTTCGGTCCTTTGACCGACAGCGTTCCTTCGCCCATGCTGGCGGTTACACCAGATGGCATCGGAACAGGTTTTTTACCAATGCGGCTCATCAGAATACCTCCGCGAGGATTTCGCCGCCGACATTCTGTGCACGCGCTTCGGCGTCGGACAGAACGCCCTTTGGCGTCGAAACGATGGTGATGCCAAGGCCGTTACGAATGATCGGCAGTTCTTGCGAACCCGAATAAACGCGGCGGCCAGGCTTCGATACGCGGGCAACATGCTGGATAGCA
>JANPAM010000048.1:0-4485 GCA_031429915.1 Sphingomonadales bacterium
TCGCCCTCTAGACGGTTTTCGCTCGGTCCAAGCGTTCGACAGCTTTGCATATTGGGCGGTATCACCCTCTCTCTCCAGCATCGCTAATGCATCGCTGACGGCAGCGTGCAAGCGACGTTCTGCCTCCAAGCGATGTTTGACGAGCCAAGTATTGAATGGCTCGCCAAAGTCCATTTGGTCGAGAAGCGGCTTTATGCCGACATAAGATAACTGCTCTGTCACAGCGGAGTATTTCCGCTGCCTCAAGCTATTTTCTAACGTTTCGAAATCCGTTTGAATGACGGATGTGTTGATGCTTATTCTACCACGCGTAACTTCCAAAATATTGCATTCCGCAGCCGCAAGTAACTTGCCCAAATCAAGTAAACACTGCCGCAGGCTGGCTTTAGCATGTGCCTCAAACCTTCCGGGCCACAACAACTTACTCAGATAATCGCGGTCAATAGAATTTTCGTGTGCGAGGCACAGCATCGCTAGCAACGCCCTTGCCCGGCGGTTCGAAATAGCGATTTCGGTACCGTCTATTGTCGTTAGGCGAAATTCACCAAACAGCATGGCATTGGCAACAATGCGCCTCGGCTGATCGGTCTCTTGCCGCTCCGTCTGCCCCATCCCCGGCTGCCCCCGAACCATATTCTTGTAATATAATGCAAACTGGCTGGCGCGCAAATGATAATTGGGTGGAAATAAGTGCCAACTGTGGAGCTGCCCTCCAGCGGCGTTTCCGGCTCGACAATTAAAGCATATCATAAGGCAGCAAAGAGCAAACGATAGGTTTTTTAATACAAGTTAGCACGATTTTACGCCTTACAAGACAGTCTCGCGTCACATACAAAAAATGCTTCGTCTCGACTTTAAGAACCTCAATTGAAATGCTAGGATTAAAACATGTCGGACAGTCGAAAGGCTAACGGCCGCGATCCCAGCATTCGCGCTTTAAAGTTTGGACAGCCGATCATGTACGTAGCAAGATGACAGCTGACCAATATGATGTATGCGATGAAAACGACGACCGATTGCCGCAGTGGCTTCGCGTCAAAATTGTAGACGAGGAGCTCTCCAATCATGACAGGCATGGACCCCGAAGTTTTCGACGCCTTTATCGAGCAACTAAAACGTTACGTTCGTGAGCGTTTGATTCCGGCCGAGGCCGATGTCATTGCCAATGACCGGATACCCGAGGACATTTTGACCGAAATGCGTGACATGGGGCTCTTCGGTATTACTATTCCCGAAGAATATGGCGGGGCTGGCATGAGCATCAGCCAGTATATTGAGACCGTGAAGCAGCTATCGTACGCGGCACCTGCCTATCGTTCGACGATGTCGATCAATGTAGGCATGACGGGTAGCGCCATTCGCAAATTCGGCACACCCGAACAGAAATCGCATTGGCTGCCCCGCATCGCGTCGGGCGAAATTGCGTGTTTCGGCCTGACGGAACCGGGCAGCGGATCCGATTCTGCGGCGATGCAGACCATGGCGACGCGCAGCGGCAACGGTTATGTCCTGAACGGCACCAAGCGCTATATCACCAATAGCCCGCACGCCAAAATTGGTCTCATCATGGCGCGCACGTCGCGGGAAGCACTGCCCAAAAATGCGCATGTCAGCGCTTTCATTGTCAATATGGATACGCCCGGCATTACAATCGGCAGCCCCGACAAGAAAATGGGACAAGCCGGTGCTCAAATTGCTGACGTAATTATGCAGGATGTCCAAATCGACGGCGATGCATTGGTTGGCGGTGAGGAAGGTAAGGGCTTTCACATCGCCATGCAAAGCCTCGACAATGGTCGCCTTTCGATTGGTGCCATGGGCGTTGGTCTGGGCCGCCGCATCCTCGATACTGCGGTACGATACGCCACCGAGCGGAAAGCCTTTGGCGAACCGATAGCCAATTTCCAGTTGATCCAGGCGATGCTCGCCGACAGCGACGCCGAACTATATGCTGCCGAATGCATGATCGCCGACGCCTGCGCCCGCGCCGATCGCGGCGAAAATATTGTCCGCAAGGCAGCCGCCTGCAAAATGTTTGCAACTGAAACCTGCGGCCGCGTCGCAGACCGCTGCGTTCAGATTTACGGCGGAGCGGGTTATCTGGCGGAATATGAAGCAGAGCGTTTCTTCCGCGATGCGCGCATCCTGCGTATCTACGAAGGCACGACCCAGATCATGCAGTTGCAAATCGCCAAGCATATGCTCCGTGAATTTGCCAGCGATGGCGCGGTGTGGTGATGCCCAAAGGAGTAACGCTATGACATTACGCCGCGCAGCGATCGTATCGCCGATCCGAACTCCCGTTGGTAAATTTCTGGGTAGCCTTGCGCCGGTCACGGCTGGCGAATTGGGCGCGGTGATTTTGCGTGCCCTGATGGATCGCACAGCGATTGACCCGGCGCGGATCGACGATGTTATCTTCGCCCAAGGCTATGGCAATGGCGAAGCGCCGTGCATCGCGCGGTGGTCGGCATTGGCTGCTGGGCTGCCGATTTCAGTGCCGGGATATCAGCTGGACCGGCGCTGCGGCTCCGGACTGCAATCGGTAATTGACGCTGCGATGATGGTGCAAACCGGTGCCGCCGATGTGGTGGTCGCAGGCGGCGTCGAAAGCATGTCAAATGTCGAGCATTACTCAACCGAACTGCGCGGTGGTGTCCGTGCTGGAAACGTCACCTTGCACGACCGGCTGACTCGCGGACGTGTCATGTCGCAACCCGTCGAGCGCTTCGGCGTGATCAGCGGCATGATCGAGACCGCTGAAAATCTGGCCGAGGATTACGATATCAGCCGAGAGCAATGCGATGTCTACGCCGTACGCAGTCACGCCCGCGCAACCGCCGCTTGGGCTAGCGGCCTATTCGACGATGAGACCGTGCCGGTGCCGGTGCCGCAAAAACGCGGCGATCCGATCATGTTCACTCGGGATGAAGGTTTCAGGCCGGATGCCACACTGGAAAGTTTCGCAGCACTACGACCGCTGGAAGGCGGTGTTGTGACCGCAGGCAATGCTAGCCAGCAGAACGATGCGGCAGCAGCCTGTCTGGTGGTTGCGGAAGATAAGTTGGAAGAACTTGGCCTTGAACCGATAGCCTGGTTCCATAGCTGGGCCGCAGCAGGTTGTGATCCATCGCGTATGGGCATTGGCCCCGTGCCAGCGGTCGAACGCCTGTTTTTACGCAACGGCCTTGACTGGGACGATATCGATTTGGTTGAACTCAACGAAGCTTTCGCGCCTCAGGTGCTGGCTGTGCTCAAGGGCTGGGGTTGGAGCGAGGACGATGGTCGCCACGAGATACTAAACGTCAATGGCTCGGGCATTTCGCTCGGCCACCCGATCGGCGCCACTGGCGGTCGGATCCTTGCCAACCTGACGCGCGAACTGAAACGGCGCGGCGGGCGCTACGGTCTGGAAACGATGTGTATCGGAGGCGGGCAAGGACTTGCAGCGATCTTTGAGGCAGCATGAGTAATTCCAGATATTTCCTGCATTCAATAATCAAATACAATTTTGTTTAAGCCAGATGCAATCGGTAGCTCATTATACGCAACACACGGCCCAAGGAGGAAGAGTATGGATAATGGGTTCGATAGCATTAACGCATGACACAGGGTTTTTCATCGGGTGCTGAATAGTCCGGATATCAATAATCGTAGGTCGAAAACGAAACATTTCGTCGTGCTAGGAGGCGGCACCGCAGGCTGGATGGCCGCCTGCCTCATCGCGAAGCATTGGCCGCAGTATAGAGTCACTGTGGTCGAATCCCCGGATATCGGGATCATAGGCGTTGGCGAAGGCTCTACGCCTCAACTTAAATCGTTTTTCGACTCGCTTGGGCTCTCGGAGTCTGAATGGATGCCGAAATGCAACGCAACCTACAAAGCGGGCATCAGTTTCCACGGCTGGTCGGAACGCCCCGGTTTCGAAAGCTACTTCCATCCGTTTCATACCCATCTCGACAGCTTCACCGAGCCGCAATTTACCTTTCACACCCGCGCGAGGCGGACGGGACGCGATGTATGGGCTCATCCCGACCGATTTTTCCTCCCTGCCAAGATTGCCGCCGAACGGCGTGCGCCTGTAGCCCCGGAGAATTTTCCGTTTGATATCGGCTACGGCTATCATTTCGATGCGGTGCTGGTCGGCAAGATGCTGCGCGAACATGCGGTCGGCAGGATGGGGGTTATTCATCTCGAACGCACTGTCAGCGAAGTGTTGCTGCGCGAAAACGGTGAAGTCGATGCATTAAGAACCAGCGATGATGAGTTAGTCAGTGGCGATTTCTTTATCGACTGCAGCGGTTTTCGCGGGGCGATCATCCAGAAAGCACTGGCTGAACCTTTCCGTCCTTTTACCGAAAACCTGTTCAACGACCGCGCCGTTGCCATGCCTTCCCCGAACGAAGAGGGCGACTTGCCGAGCGAAACCCGCGCAACAGCGCTTTCGAACGGCTGGGCGTGGAAAATTCCGCTGACTAACAGGAC
>JANPAM010000049.1:0-2078 GCA_031429915.1 Sphingomonadales bacterium
CGCGCCAGCTGCTGCCTTGGCATCTTCCATCATCGCACGGCCACCGGCTGCGTGAATCGTCACAATGGCGGGTTCGAGCGCGTTAATCGCCTGCATCGCCTTCGCCACGGTATTTGGAATATCGTGCATCTTTAGATCGAGAAAAATTGGCAGGCCGAGCCTCTGCACCTCATGCACCCCGTGCTGACCATTGGCACAGAAAAATTCGAGGCCGAGCTTGACGCCGCCGACATGGTGCTTGATCCGGTTTATCACCGCAACGGCTTCGTCGAGATACGGCGTGTCGATGGCGACATAAAGCGGGTTGGTCATATCGCGTCACCCGATGCGTAAGCGGGGGGCGTAACAGGTGGAGGACTAAACGGCACAGGGCGCTGCGCGCCTTCGAGCGACAGTATCCGCCGCTTCATCCGCCAAGCGGTGGTCCGGTGGAAAATATAGAGCGGGAAGAAGCCGATCACGAAAGCCACAATCACCAATGCCGGCAATTTCGTATCGAGCCGAAGTCCGCCCCATAGACTGACCGTCACCGGCACCCAGTTATTGATAGCAAACACGGTGAGGGCGACAATCAACGTCACCCAAAGCAGTGTTTTCAAGAATTGCATTACAGGGTCGCTCCTTTGTGGGCAGCTTATGGGAAGATTACGGGTTTCGCTAGAGGCTTCTTCCCTCTTGCCCTGAGGGAGAGGATACTAAAGCCTTAGCAACTCGTTGCTTAGGCGACGTTGGTGAGGGGTGGCGACGTTGAACACCCCTCACCCAGCTTCAACTAATTCGCTTCGCTCATAAGTCTCCGCAACCAGTTTGCAATGAGTAGGTCATTTCAAACCTGCCCATCCCAAACTCCCTCAAGGGGAGAGGGGGAAGGGGAGAGGGTTAATCGCCAAAAACCCGTTCAAAAATCGTATCGACATGCGTGAAATGGTAATCGAGATTGAAGCGATCTTCGATTTCGTCAGGCGTCAACTTGGCGGTAACCTCCGCGTCAGCCTTGAGCAGTTCCAACAGCGATTCTTCGCCGTCCGATTCCCAGACCTTCATCGCGTTACGCTGGACAATGCGGTAGCTGTCTTCGCGGCTGATCCCCGCCTGTGTAAGCGCCAACAGCACCCGCTGCGAATGGACAAGCCCGCCCATACGGTCGAGATTTTTCTGCATGCGTTTGGGATAAACCAGCAGCTTGTCGATGACGCCGGTCAGACGACCAAGCGCGAAGTCGAGCGTGATTGTCGCGTCTGGACCGATGTAGCGCTCTACCGACGAGTGACTGATATCCCGCTCGTGCCACAACGCGACGTTTTCCATCGCAGGCGTGACCGCGCTGCGCACCATACGTGCCAGCCCGGTCAGGTTTTCGGTCAGGATAGGGTTGCGCTTGTGCGGCATCGCCGACGAACCCTTTTGTCCGGGCGAGAAATATTCTTCGGCTTCCAATACTTCGGTACGCTGCAAATGGCGGACTTCGGTCGCGAGACGTTCGATTGACGATGCGATCACGCCCAAGGTCGCGAAATACATCGCATGGCGGTCGCGCGGGATTACCTGCGTTGAAACAGGTTCAATCGCGAGGCCGAGTTTAGCTGCGACATGCGCCTCGACCTTGGGATCGATATTGGCAAATGTTCCGACGGCGCCTGAAATCGCGCAGGTCGCAATTTCGGCTCGCGCCGCCACCAGCCGTTCGCGCCCGCGCGCGAATTCGGCGTATGCTTGGGCCAGTTTCAGCCCGAAGGTAACCGGTTCGGCATGGATGCCGTGGCTTCGGCCGATAGTCGGCGTAAATTTATGCTCAAACGCACGGGTTTTGATCGCGGCAAGGAGCTTGTCCATGTCTGCCAGCAAAATGTCGGTCGCTTGGGTCAGTTGCACGGCCAAGCAAGTGTCGAGCACGTCCGATGAGGTCATCCCTTGATGCATAAACCGCGCTTCGTCGCCGACCTGCTCGGCGACCCATGTCAGAAACGCGATCACGTCGTGTTTGGTTACCGCCTCAATCGCGTCAATCGCAGCAACGTCGATTTTCGGGTTGGTCGCCCACCACTTCCACAAAGCTTCCGCAGCTGATTTTGGCACAA
>JANPAM010000050.1:0-3496 GCA_031429915.1 Sphingomonadales bacterium
TGAAACTCAATGGAACATAAGCGAGGCATGAATCTTCGCTCACCACATGAAGCCGGACATTGACACGATCGATGATCGTGGTCGCGCTGCATCCGGGAGCGAAAGCCGGATTTTCCGCATCGAACACGCCGCCTTCCATCAACAGCGTCCGCCATCCGGTTCCTGACAAGCGCACCCGGACGACACCGCCGCCGACGGCGGTCAGCGCGCCATCATCAGCGAGAACATCGGAAAGTCCCGACACATCGCCTTCGACGAGCCATACGCTGGGTTCATAGCGGATGAGGCGCAGTAAATCTGTTCCGTCAAACCGGCCCATGACGGGCATTGCAAAGCCTGCCAATGCCTTAAATCGTTGGGCCACTGTCGCCGGATTGCTCCAGATTTCCAGCGCGTGAAGCGGGGCGGCGGGGAGAACGGTAATTGATACATCAGTCACGATAACGCTCTCCACTGACATCGTAGAAATGCGGGGGCACTACACGAACACGTGTTTTTTGTCCTCTGGTGGGTGATGTTGCAATCAGTTCCTCGCCGTGGCGAGAGAAGCCATCCGTTAGCTGCCCGAGTGCAATCGAGCCGCCTTCAACCACACGAAATGCGGCGGCGCTGACATGGCCATCGGGGGAGTTCCCATCGCGTTTTACCAGCATCGAACCTTCCGGAATATTCCCCTCGATTGCCTCAAGCCCGACCAGTTGGCGGCGCCCCGGTTCCGACAAGGCAGGGCGTAACAGGCCTGACGCGCCGATAAAGCCGCCTGCTTTGTTGAGCATTTTGTCGAGCGCCAGATCATGCGGAGTCATTCGCCCATCAACTTCGCCACCAACAACAAGATGGCCCTTTTCGATGCGGAGGAACTCCATTGCTTCGAGGCCGTATAATGTGCCGCTTTGTCCATTGACTTCGTTTTCGCATCTTTCCCAAACTGGTGCGGCGTGGCGTGCCTCGACATAAATTTCGAACGCTCGCTCGCCGCTATAGCTAGCGGCAAGGATGATAACCGGGACCCCTGCAATCACCGCCGGAACAGTCGACATATGACGCGGGGGCTCTTCTCCGATCAGTGCCTCCAGTACCGCCCTTGCCCTCGGCCCCGCGACCGCAATCCCGGCATAATGCTCTTGCACATTGACTGCGGAGACGCGCAGATGAGGGCACAGATATTGACGGAAATAAGAAATGTTGGTTGCCATCCGGTCGGCACCGCCGGTCGAGCTGGTGAGCAAATAGCGATTCTCGCCGATCCGCCATACCGTGCCATCGTCGAACACAAACCCGTCTTCGCGCAACATGAAGGTATAGCGACCCCGTCCGACCGCGAGTTTGCTGACCGTCGTCGCGCAAATGATTTCCAGAAACGCCGCCGCGTCTGGTCCAGTCACTTCGAACTTCGCGAGGGTGGACACGTCGGTCATACCCACGTTTGTACGCACAGCTTTCGCTTCACGGAGCGCAGCTTGCGCGAGCGTTTCGCCGTTCACGGGGTAAGCTCGGGGCCGAAACCAATATCCAAGCGGCTGCCAAATCGGGCTTTTCGCCTCATGAACGTCGTAAAGCGCCAGACGGCGAACATGCGCGCCAGCATCCTTTGCCCCAGCACCTGCCAGCAAGCCCATTGTAACCGGTGTGTAAGGCGGACGGAATGTGGTGAGGCCCGCTTCGGGAATTGCCACGCCCTGTTTCTCCGCCAAGCGCCCCAGCGCGGCCATATTGCTCAGCTTGCCCTGATCAGTCGCCATGCCGAGCGTGGTGTAGCGTTTAAGATGCTCGACCGAGCGATAGCCCTCGGCCCACGCCAAATCGACATCGGCCAAGGTCACATCGTTCTGGAAATCGATAAAGCTTTTCTTAGGGTTGGAAACGAGTGCGGCGCCGAACACAGGTTCAGGGTTGGCTGCACCGCCAATCGTCGTGACGTTCTGGCGCGACGTTGCCGGCACAAAGGCTTGCGCGGCTTCGTTCCAGTCAAGCGTGCCGCCCGCCTGCATGTGCAGGTGGACGACGGGGGTAAATCCGCCCGAGACTGCGAGCAGATCGGCGTTCCAGTCTTGCGTTTTGCGATCAACCATCGCGGTTACACTTTTCAGGCAATGGCGCGCGCCTTTGGTCGACAGCGGAACTGCGTTGTTGTGGACGGGAAAGCTGCTGTTTGCTCCGGCAGGGGCTGGCCGAGTGTCGAGGATCGCAACGATTTGCGCACCTGCATCGTGCATAGCCTGCGCGGTTTGATACGCATCATCATTGTTGGTCGCGATCACGACGCGCTTGCCGGGGACGACTCCAAAACGTTTCACATAAGTCCGCACGGCTTGTGACAGCATCACGCCGGGGCGGTCGTTATTGGCAAAGGCCATTGGGCGTTCGATACTGCCCGTTGCAAGGATCACTTGGCTAGCCCGAACATGCCAAAGTCGCTGCGCGAGGCCGCCAAAGGGCACTTGCCCCGGCTCCGCAATCCGCTGTGTCAGCGTCACCAGATCATGCTCCCAATATCCCGAAGCTGTGGTGCGTGTCAGGATACGGCCACCGGCGGCACGGACACGCGCAGCGGTAGTTTCGATCCATGCGGCATCCAATTGCTGCGGGTCACGGATTAAGGATGCGCCGACGATATCATCCTGCTCAACAAGGATAACGCGTTTGCCAGCCTCTGCGGCTTCAAGCGCGGCGACTAGCCCCGCTGGCCCAGCACCGACAACCAGCACATCGCAAAAGGCTGCGCGTTGGCTGAACCGGTCGGGGTCGGCCTCGGTTGGAGCGTCGCCGAGGCCTGCGGCTTTGCGGATAAAACGTTCGTAGAACATCCAGCGTTTGGCCGAACCGAAAAAGGTCTTGTAGTAGAAGCCAGCGGATAGGACTGGAGCGGCCAAGCCCAAAACCGCCCCGATATCGAATGACAGACTCGGCCAACGGTTCTGGCTCTTCGCGACCAGGCCTTCATACACAAACACATCGGTTGCCCGCGTATTGGGTTCTGTGCGTCCGCCTTCACCGACGGTGACCAGCGCGTTGGGCTCTTCGACGCCCGCGGTCATGATCCCGCGCGGGCGGTGATATTTGAAGCTTCGTGCGACAAGGCCAATGCCGTTTCGCAATAATGCAGCCGCAAGCGTGTCGCCGTCCTGCGCTTGATAGGTTTTGCCGTCAAAACTGAAGTTAATCACGGTAAAGCCTCCGGACCAACTGCGTGAATGCCGCTGATTTCGTTGGTGGATCGGTGACGAGTGATGACTATCCATGCCCGGCAGCCATAAGTGTGCCGCCAAATTTCCTCATCGACCCCGCGCGGATTATTGCGGGTGAAAAGCGTCTTCATGGCATCCTCGGGCGAAGCATCAAGTGGCACCACCGAATCGACGGTGCGTTCATAAACGAATTCAGCTTGCGCACCCGCGCCGCAATGGGGGCAATTGATCTGCATCATGTCAGCGGCTGTTCGGCATCGGGCCGCTCCCGGTTTCATCGATTGTTGCGCCGCGTTCGAAACGGTCGA
>JANPAM010000051.1:0-2430 GCA_031429915.1 Sphingomonadales bacterium
TGCAAGTTCGGGTCGGTCGATGACAACCGGCCGGTTTGAGCGCCGACCAGCGAAAAGCTGGTGTGGACGCGGCCCGTCGCCGGATCGATCTGCTGCTGCAAACTATCGGTATAGGTCGATTTCAGCTTCGCCAGTTGCCGCCAGTCGAGCACCTTGCCAGCGATCTCGACGCCCTGCCCGGCGAG
Organism: Sphingomonadales bacterium; assembly: GCA_031429915.1. Classification (GTDB taxonomy): domain Bacteria; phylum Pseudomonadota; class Alphaproteobacteria; order Sphingomonadales; family Sphingomonadaceae; genus Sphingorhabdus_B. The sequence continues at coordinate 186 of JANPAM010000051.1, forward strand.
ATCCTCAAGCACGGTGACGTCGGTCGAATATTGCCCCGACTTACCTTTCTTGCCACCTTTAAAGCCCATTTTGTCAAACAGGATGTTGCCAAGCTGCTGCGGGCTGCCGATAGTGAAAGGCTGGCCAGCGAGGCCGTGAATCTCGACCTCAAGCTTGCCACCAGCTTCGGCAAATTCGCCCGATAGCCGCACCAGAACCGCCCGGTCGACCTTGATGCCAGTGCATTCCATTTTGGCAAGTACCGGCACCAAAGGACGGTCGACCATTTCGTACACGCGGGTCGCCTTTTCGGGGCTCATCCGAAGCTTTAGGTGATGCCAAAGCCGCAATGTCACATCGGCATCCTCGGCGGCGTAACAGGTTGCGTCGGGCAGCGCGACCTCGGCAAAACCGATCTTCGATTTGCCGGTGCCTGTCACCGTTTTGTACGAAATGCACACATGGCCCAGATGCAGTTTCGCCAGCTCGTCCATGCCGTGCATCTGACGACCCGCGTCGAGCGCGAAGCTCATAACCATAGTGTCGTCGAAGGGCGATATGGTTACCCCGTGCCGCGCCAGAACCGCCATGTCGTATTTCAGGTTCTGCCCGATTTTAAGCACCGACGGGTCGGCAAGCAGAGGCTTTAGCCTCTCGATCGCTGCCGCCGCATCCAGCTGCGCTGGCTTCTCGGCAAACATATCGGTGCCGCCGTGCGCGAGCGGCACATAGCACGCCTCGCCGGGGGCAACCGCGAGCGAAAAGCCGACTAGATTGGCGCTCGCAGCTTGAAGGCTGTCGGTCTCTGTATCAAAGCCAAGCACACCAGTCTCATGCGCCCGCTTTATCCAGTGGTCGAGCGCGGCAATGTCGGTGACGCAGGTATAGGCTTTTGTATCAATCGGCGGCATCGGCGCAGGCGCGATACGCGCACCCGGCGCGGGGGCGGAAGCGTCGCCCTTCGTCATCATCTTCGGATTGCCCGCAATTGACTTGTTCGCCGCCGCAGTGTTTCCGGTGACAATGCCGATCCGTTTCAGCAGCGAGTTGAAACCGTGATGCTGAAGGAACTCGGCCAGCGGCGCTTCGGGGATAGCACCCAACACCATATCCTCGATTGGCATGGGCAGCGGGCAATCTTCCTTGAGCGTTACCAGCACCTTCGACAGCCGCGCTTTCTCCGCAAATTCTATCAGGTTATCACGCATCTTCGATGGCTTCATGTCTGGCGCTGCCGCCAACACGCTTTCCAGATCGCCAAACTCCTGAATAAGCTTGGTAGCGGTCTTCGGGCCGACGCCCGGAACGCCGGGGACATTATCGACGCTGTCGCCCATCAGTGCCAGCACATCGCCGACCTTTTCCGGTCCGACACCGAATTTCTCGATCACTTCTTCGGTTCGAATTCGCTCGTTCTTCATTGTGTCGAACATATCGACGCAGGGTTCGACAAGCTGCATCAAGTCCTTGTCCGACGACACGATGGTAACATGCCATCCGGCGCGACACGCTTCCTTCGCATAGCTAGCAATCATGTCGTCGGCTTCGACGTTATCCTCTTCGATCATCGGCAATGAAAATGCGCGCGTCGCGTCGCGGATCATCGGAAATTGCGGACGCAAATCCTCGGGCGGCTCCGGCCGGTTTGCCTTATAGAGGTCGTATATTTCGTTGCGGAACGACTGGCTCGATTTGTCGAGCACGACCGCCATATGCGTCGGGCCATCAGCCTTGTGCAGATCGTCCGCTAGCTTCCACAGCATCGTGGTATAGCCGTAAACTGCTCCTACCGGTTCTCCACGGATGTTGGTCAGCGGCGGCAGGCGGTGATAGGCGCGGAAAATATAGGCAGAGCCATCGACGAGGTAGAGGTGCTTTTGTTCGGACATAGGTTCCGACTAGCAGCGACGCTGGAGCGAGTCTTGGCAAAATACGCACTGCGATTTCGAAAACGGCTTGTCGCGGTGCGGCTATCATGACAGCAAAGAATTCGATGACTGTTTAATGTGAGTTTATGCCAATTCACCGAACAGCCGAGGGCCGATGATGACTACCGGAATTCCCCCGCTCGATATTCTGCTGACCAAGGGCCAGTATATCCTTGCGTTTGACTTTGGCCGGTATCTGATCGCCGCATCGGTCACATTTGCCGTAGTGTGGTTGCTTCGACGAAGCGCGATTAAGAGCCGCAAAATTCAAGCACGCGAGGCGACGGCGGCTGATATGCGGCGCGAGTTTTTGCAGTCGTTGCAGTCAGCGCTTGTC
>JANPAM010000052.1:0-3696 GCA_031429915.1 Sphingomonadales bacterium
TAAGCGTTCAATCCGTTCCACTATATCGCGGATTTGGGTATTTTGCGGTTGCACCTCGGCCAAATGCGGAGCCATCGGTTCGATTGGTTGCGGCAAGATGAAATCTGCCGACGACCAAGCCATCAAAGCTCGCCGCGTTTCCCCGCCGATATCTTTGCGATTGCGCAGGAAACCGCGCGCGCGTGTCGGCAAATGGGGAATAATATCGGCCCACTCGGCGTCTGTCAGATCGGCACCTGATATGGCCGCAGAGGCAACCGGGGGTGCATCACCGGCTAGCAACTGCACCAAGGGCGCTGATCTGATGCGGCCGGCAATCGCGGTTATACATTCGACACGTTTCGATAACGCCACGTCGGGCAGCAACCTCCGCACCTGCAGTAATCCGGCTTTAACCGTATCGAGATCGAGTTCAGCCGGGTTTTGTGCGAGGACATCGACCAATTGCTGCCATTTGGCTGACACGCTGACATGGCTTTCGTCGGCTTGCCGCAATGCAGTTTCTAGGCGATCATCAAAGCGCAATTCGTGGCGTTCCCCATGGTAAATAGTCTGCGTTACAAGTTTCGTTAACCCGAAGCCTGCGCTGACGAAAGGCGCTAAATTGGCACGTCACACTATGGGACAATTGCATCGAATATAATAATATTATAAACAGAGTTTAGAATTGAAATGGATATATCACTGGCATGGCTAATATGAACCTAGACGCGATAGATTTGAAGCTTTTAGCCGAATTGCAGGCTGACGGCAGGATAACCAATGTTGAACTCGCGACGAAGGTGGGGCTAACCGCTCCGCCGTGCCTTCGCCGTATGCGTGCATTGGAGCAATCCGGTACAATTAAGTCCTATCACGCCGATATTGACGGTGCTGCGCTGGGATTTACGATCACTGTGTTCGCTATGGTCAGTCTCAAAAGTCAAGCAGAGGCAGATTTACGCGCATTTGAAGACCATGTGCGGGCGCTTCCGAATGTCCGCGAGTGTCATATGCTTAACGGTGAAATCGATTTCATCCTGAAAATCGTTGCTCGCGACCTTCAGTCGTTTCAGGAATTTCTCACTTCACAACTGACCTCGGCCCCCAATGTCAGCAGCGTCAAGACGTCGCTGACGATCAGAACTGCGAAAGACGAACCAGGCGTCCCGATACCGGCAGTTAATCTGGGTTAAAGAAAAAGGCGCAAGGTTCCCCCCTGCGCCCCAATCAATTCTAAAATGGTCTTCAACCGGCAGCAGGGGCAGCTGCACCCCCAGATTTTTGGTCGATACACAACGTCCAATATTCGGCAATTGCTTTCCGGTTTGCACCCGTCAGCATAGCGAAATCGGCTTTCGCACCGGTATAATCACCGAGCATTGCTTTAGACATGGCGAGCCGGAACCGTGTTCTGTCAGTTTGGTCCTTACCATCCTTATCCAGAACAGGACCCTTCTTTAGCGCACTATCATATAGCTCTTTCGCGGTCTGGTAATTTCCATGTGAATAAAACGAATCAGCAGTCAGCGACGCCAATATCGGCCTCGCATTCGGTGCTCGAGCAGGCCCAGCTGTGCCAGCAAGCGTTGCTGTATCCTCCGCGAGACGGGCCTTGGCTTCGGCATAACGCTCACTAAAAGACACATTGCTCCGCGAAATTACACCTTTGGCAAACCCTTCATCAAGCACTGCTACAGCTTCGGCTGGATACCTGACACCGATATAACTGAGACTTTCCAGATATTGCGAATATTCCTGTTGAAACCGCAATCCCTGAACCGTGCGCATCAATCGCATCAAGTCTAACGACTCTTCTGGGTTAAACGTTAGCGACCTATCAAAGTAAGCGAGGCTATCGTGCCAATAATCAGGGTTGTTTTCGGCTTTCAACAGCTGCTTGTACCAGTTGGCCGCACCAGCGTAATCCTTGGCTTTTGCCGAGAGCACCGCAGCCCTCACCATATAAGGCTTTTGTAGTTCTGCAGACCCTTTGCTCGAATCGATTGCTTTGGCCAGCCAAACCATCGCGTCCTTGTCGCGACCTTGCTGAGATTGCGAGGTCGAGATCAGGTATTCGATATTATTTTTACGATGTCCCATATTGTAGGCGGCGGTCATATGCTTTTCGGCATCCGCATAACGTTTGCCGTCATACGCAATCGCGCCCTTCTGGAACATATACTGGGTCTTAATGTCAGACGGGGTAGAAGCCGATGCAAGCATCAGGTCGATACCCTGCTCCTGGATCACAAAATCCTTAAGCTGCGCGCCGACATTGATGGCAAAAATTCCCGCCTCATATCGGTCGTCGTCATTCTGGATGGCGGCGATTACTGCTGGCAGCAACGTCTTTGCTGCTGCCACATCCTTCTTTTTGTTCAACGCATCGACCGCTGGCGCATACGCCGCGATGAATGGCTTGGAGTAATTCTTTTTGGGCGGCGCCGCTTCCTTGCCCTTCTTCTCCTTTTTCGGTTTTTCCTCGGCCGCATATGCGGCTGGCAGGGCAGTCAAAGCAGCCGCCGAAATGGCAAGCGCAAATTTCGAAACAAACTTCATTTTTCTCTCCGAAGGCAAGTTTTGGGCGGTGTCTTTATCCACCCGATTTATAGGCAATCGTCATTCATAGCGCAATCACCATAGCGTTTTTGCATGAATTGCTGTTGAACGGGTTCCGCCGTCAGATTTGAAAGAGCATCGTGCAGCGATCAGCAGTTATAATTGGAGCTAGCGGCGCAATTGGGGGCGCGCTGGCCGATTTTTTGGAAGCGACTGGAATTGATACGGTCGTTCGGGCCGGTCGTTCTTCAACGCTTAGGGTCGACATTGCGGACGAAAAAAGCATCGCTGAGGCAGCGCAACAGTTGTCGCAAACAGGGATCGCTCCGGACCTAGTTATCGTTGCAACCGGCCTGCTCCACCGAAACGGCAAAGGCCCCGAGAAAAGCCTGCGCGAACTTGATCCCGAATGGATGCTGGAAAACTACCGGATTAACGCGGTCGGCCCGGCGCTCATTGCCAAGCATTTCCTGCCGCTTATGCCGGGTAACCAGCGAACGGTGTTTGCGGTTTTATCGGCGCGGGTGGGCAGTATTTCGGATAACAAGCTTGGTGGCTGGCACAGCTACCGCGCGTCGAAGGCGGCGCTCAACATGCTTATCCGCAACATATCAATCGAGTGGCGGCGCAAAAACCCGCAGGCAATCATCGTCGGCCTTCATCCCGGCACCGTCGAAACAGGCCTCAGCGCGCCGTTCAAGGGCAATCCTGCGACCGAGCGCTTTGCTCCTGCCAAAGTCGCAGAGCAGCTTCTAAGCGTCCTCGACGGGCTTAATCCAGAGCAATCGGGACAGCTTTTTGACTTTAATGGCGAATTGATCGCGCCCTAACCCTCCAAAGCGCCCTGATTCTGTGGATAACTTGTCGATAAACTCCGATTAAATGGCCCCGCGGGTGGTTATTTTCGGCTAGCTGGTCTAGGGTTGCCGCAATCTAAAAACATAAGGATTTTTGCGGCGTGAGCGACGAAACAGCCACTATCGACCCATCGGATATTTCGCCAGTCGACATTGTCGACGAAATGAAGGCGAGCTACCTCGATTACGCGATGTCGGTGATTGTCGCTCGCGCGCTTCCAGACGTCCGCGATGGCCTTAAACCAGTCCACCGCCGAATCCTGTTCGCCAGCCAAGAAGGCGGCTTCGTCGCTGGGCG
>JANPAM010000053.1:0-11932 GCA_031429915.1 Sphingomonadales bacterium
GCGGCGTTGGCTGCGCAGTTTGTGATCGACGGGTTGCGCGAGAGTTTTCTTCAGTAAAAAAGAATTTCGCGCGAAGACGCAAAGAAGAAAATAAGAGCGCAAAGGTTCGGCGCCTGCCCGAAGGGCCATCCAATTTTCTCACCGCCGTTCAAATTTCGAGGACAATATCGGTAAAGCGCTACGCGCGGGTTACCCAACCCCTTCGCGCTCTTATTTTCTTCTTCGCGCCTTCGCGCGAAACAAAATATCCCAACATGTCAGCGAAAACTGAGTTTTATCTGTTTATAATCAGTAGGTTAATGACATTTCCAAAATAGTTCTTTCCTACAAATAACCATATCGGTTATCTGATTTGCGTCAGCTAGCTGCGGTCATGAACGCAAGTGAGTTGAAGGAAGACGCGACGGGGTTAGCGAAAGCTGCCCATTAGCAAACGGTCGGCGCGAGAGGAGCGTGGTTCCGATAGGACCGCAACCCCCTAGCGAAAACACCGGTTCGGATATGGCTAGTCACGCTCTCAAGGCAAAGACGATGCCCCGCTCTTGAAAAAGGCGGCCTGGCGGAATTTGGGAACCTTAGCCCGCCAGTCAAGTATCCGGATCTTCAAAGGCGGCCCCGGAACCAGCGTTGGTGGACCAACGGGCCTTAATCCATAAACAGCCACTAACCGGAAGCAGCTCCAACGCTTCCGCGCCGACCGTCTTTCCCTTGCCCCCACAAGGGAGAACTGTGCCCAATATATTTGCGCTGGTGATTGCCATAAGAGAAGAAAGAATTTCGCGCGAAGGTCGCGAAGGGGCGAAGAAGAGCGCGAAGTTTCAGCGCTCGCCCGAAGGGCCAATAATCGTTCAACACGTCATTCAAATTTGATTGTTGGGAATTAAAAGGCGCTGCGCGAAGGCTTTGCACGACACCTTCGCGCCTCTTCGCTCCTTCGCGAGCTTCGCGCGAAATCCTTACTTACTTGACTTACTGCAAAGTCACCCGGTCATCCGACCCGTCATGCCGCCCGAAAAACTGCATCAGCTGAACGATCAAATCCGACCGAGCCGAAAGCCCACGCGATTCAAGCAAAGCCTGTTTCGCCGCCGAATCGAACGGAGCGATCTGCGCAATCGCGTTGACCAGTGAATAATCGTCAAGCTGCCCGACCGCCGCCCAGTCGACCGCATAGCCTTGCGAATCGGCAAAGCGCCGCGATTCGATTTCAAGGCTGGCGCGTTCGGCAATCGATAGCACATCGCCGACCTCGTCTTATTCCCACAATTCAGCCTCGGCCTGACGGAACGCGGTTTTCACGTCGAGTTCGCGGACGATATTGAACCGCTGCAACCCTTCAAGGATGATGTTGTAGCGGCCGTCTTCGAGCGCCTCGACCTCGCCCATCCGGCCAAGACAACCAACCGCGAACAGCCCCGATTTGTCGCCACGATCCTTTGGTTGGACCATCCCGATCATCCGGTCGCGCGCCATCGCATCGCTTATCAAGGCGCGGTATCGCGGTTCGAAAATGTGAAGCGGCAACTGCATACCGGGAAACAATATCGCACCGGCCAGCGGGAATAAAGAAATGCGTTTGGTGGTCATCCGAACAATATCGCTGACAATTTGCGGCGTGTTGCCGACACCCAAGGGTCTTCGAGTCCGATCAGCGCAAAAATCTCAAGCAACCGCGATTTTGCCGCACCCTCGTTCCATTCGCGGTCGGCGGCGATAATGTACAGCAACGCGTCGGCGGCACCGTCACGGTCGCCCGCAGCCATCAGAGCATTGGCGAGATCGAACCGACTGGCATGATCGTCGGCGTTCGCTGCGACCGCCGATTTTAGGGCTGCCAGTTCTTCAGGGTCGCGTTCAGCGGCAGCAATCGTAAGCACCGAACCAGCCTTTTCAATAAGCGGATCGGCGAGCGCCGCCTCATCCAGACTGTCGTAAATCGCCTGAGCTTCCTCACGTCGCCCCAGCGCCGCGAGTGATCGGATCATTCCCGACAATGCTGGCAGGTGGTCGGGCATCACACCAAGTGCGTCGGCAAACAGGCCATAAGCCTGCTCCTCGCCGCCGCTCGAGAGTAATTCCTCGCCAGCGGCCACCAACGGCTCGATCTCGGCGAGCGGATCGGGTGCGCTATCTCCAGCCTTTATCGGCAGCTTCGCTAGCAACTGCTCAAGCATCTCGACAATCTGCGGCTCGGTTCTAGCCCCCGTCATGTCAGCGACGGGTTGCCCTTGAAACATCGCATAGACCGTCGGGATTGATCGCACCTGAAACTGCGCTGCGATAAACTTGTTGGCATCGACATCGACCTTGGCGAGCAGAACGCCTTTATCGGCGTAATCCGCAGCAACTTTCTCAAGAATCGGCGTCAACTGTTTACACGGCCCGCACCAGTCGGCCCAGAAATCAAGGATGACGAGCTTGTCCATCGACGGAGTCACAACGTCCACGCGAAACTGCTCGACCGCTTTTTGCTCGTCTGTTGTCAGGCCCATCGTCGCCAAGGTAATTCTCCGGTGAATATCAGGATTCGCGTAGCCCCTATGTGGGCAAAACGGCGTGTTTCACAAGACCGGCTTTTCGCTCAGGCCACAATAACACCCCATTTGGGACTTGCGAGACGATATACCCCATGCTAACGGCCCGCTTCACCCGTCGGAGATCATGTATTTCCGACCGCCCGAGCGGGCGTAGCTCAGTGGTAGAGCACGACCTTGCCAAGGTCGGGGTCGAGGGTTCGAATCCCTTCGCCCGCTCCAGTTTTTCATTTCAGCGAACCCTCTTTTTTGTTGCGCTACGCCGCAAGCGGCTTCGCTGGGGTTCGAATCCGTTGACCTCCGCTGCGCTCTGGTCGCCTGCGGCCCCGCCCGCTCCAGTTTTCCCAAACAGATCGTGTTTACTGCCGTCAGGCGCGGCTGGTCATTGTGCTTTTGACGAGGCGGCGGACCAAGGTCGGGAGGCCGCTGTAACTGGCTCGGTGGTAAACCGAATCCTTGTCCAGCACTTCGCTGATCCGGCGGTGGGCTTTGCCGAGATTGTGATAGGGCACACCGGGTAGCAAATGGTGGATCGCGTGGTAGCGCAAGCCGACCGGCGCCCACAATGCGGGGAGCAAGGCAGGCGGTGGCACGTTGACACTGTCGAGGAATTGCGCGGTTACGCTGAGTGGCTCGCCGTCGTTTTCCCACAGATGCGCAACCAGTGTTCGAACCTGATTGAGCACAGCAACGCCCGATGCGATTCCGAGGAAAATCAGGAAGCCGGTGAGCGGGATGAAGCCGCTAAAGACGCCACCCAGGAGCGTTATCGCCCAAATGCTTGCGGCGGTCTCTTGCACAAGCCAATTGGTGCGCGCCTCACCCTCGGCTGGACGCCGGCGGAACGACGGGTTGATCGCAAGCCCCGAATAGCGCTCGACTACAAAGGTGCGGAGCGAGGGGATCAGCAGCGAAAGCGGTGCGAGAACGCCGTAGCGGAGCAGCAATGCAACCGGAGCCAGCAGCGAAACCAGGATGAACAGCGGCAATGTCCAAGGCTTCATCAGCGCCAGTGGCAGATATTCGGGATCCTGATCGGTGCCGTACCGCGTGCGCGCGTGGTGCAGGTTGTGGACGCCTTCGTACATGAACGAAGGCACCAGCATCGGCACGCCGATCAACAAATTGAAACCGAGGCGGAATCCCGGAACGGTCGAATGCTTGATATGGGTGACTTCGTGAATAAAGCTGCCAGCGCGGTACAACGCCAGGACTGAAATCAGGACGGCAGCTGCCTTAATCAGAAACGGAGTCGCCAGTACCGCAATCGCAAGCGCGCTATAGCCCATCACCACTGAGCCCAAGAAATCCGCCCAGTATATTCTCGGGTTTGCCGTACTGAACTCGCGTGTCAATTCGGCTGCGGCACGAATCATTGCCATGTCATCAGGAGCACGTTTCAGCCGCGCAGTCTTGGCCACGACGTCATTGTCGGAAACCGTCAGTGGTGCCGTGGTCGGCGCGGGCATAGCCATATTGGACATATAGGGATTACAATTCATGATAACCAATGTTGTCTTGTTACTAATCGTATCAAGTGGCCAGACTGTGGCAAAACCGTGCAGTTATCTCCGCCGTTTTCGATATCACTGATTTATGCAATCGTTTGTTGTAATAAGCGTAATGAGACGATAGTGACTTTCGCGATGTTGGGTTCAGCCAAAGATATAGCTTTAGAGCGCGCAGCATCGCGCTGGACCGCGACGCATGTGGCAGCGATTGCCAATACGTCATTACCTGCCGCTCCGCTGATCAAGGCGTCGGTGCCCTTGTGTCCCGAATATGATTTCTGGGACCTTTGGCCTGTCCAAAATGCCGACGGCAGCGTGACTGACATCGCAGGCGGCGCGTTATGGATGATGCTCTCGGCACCGCGCCAACCCGACCCCAATATGCGCCACGATATTGCTCGCACTCGGTTATTGTTCGAAAATAAAGGCGACTGGCAAGATTGCGGGCTGTTATTCCCGGATGACCTTAACCCGGGATCGCGCGAATGGTCGGGATCAGCGCTTTATGATGCCGACACCGGCAATATCACCGCCTTTTTCACCGCAGCCGGACGGCGGGGCGAAGTGTCCCGCAGCTTTGAGCAGCGGATGTTCAAGGCTACCGGCGCGCTGGACCTTTCCGGACCGAATCCCAAAATCGCCCGCTGGAGCAAAGCCGAACGCTTGGTGAGAAATGACGGCCGTCATTATGTGGACCTTGCAAAAGACCAAGGCGTCCCCGGCAGCATTCGTGGCTTTCGAGATCCTTATTGGTTCCGCGATCCGCTCGACGGCCGAGCCTATATTATGTTCACCGGTTCGCAGCCGGGCGGCGTGCCACACTGCAACGGCGTTATCGGGATAGCCGCTGAATCGAATGATTCAAGCGAACCAGCTTTCGATTTATTGCCGCCTATTGTCAGCGCTGACGGGGTCGCCAATGAAATGGAACGACCGCATATGCTGGTCCGCGATGGTCTCTATTATTTATTTTGGTCGACTCAAAGCAGTGTCTTTGCCAGCGACGGGCCGAAAGGTCCGACCGGGCTTTATGGCATGGTGGGAGACTCGGTTACCGGGCCATTCGAGCCGCTCAATGGCACCGGGTTGGTTATCGCCAATCCAGCGCAAGAGCCGCACCAAGCCTATTGCTGGCAAGTCCTCGATACGTTCGAGGTTGTTAGCTTTGTGGATCATTGGGGACTAAAAGGGCATGACCCAACGCACAATCCGGCCTTGAACCGCAAGCAATTCGGCGGCACCATCGCGCCCATGCTTAGGATCAAAATCAATGGAAGCACGACAAGGTTGCTGGGACTCGCATGAGCGGGCGGTTGTACGGCTGTATCGAAGCAGGCGGCACAAAATTCGTCGCTGGAATCGTTGCTGCCCCTGACGACATTCGCGAAACAGCGCGGTTTGATACCGTCAGCCCGGTGGAAACCATCGGCGACACGGTCAATTGGCTCCTCGCCGCCCAAGCACGGCACGGCGCGTTATCGTCCATCGGCATTGCCAGTTTCGGTCCGCTCGAACTCGACCGCACTGCAGATAATTGGGGCCATATCACCGATACTACGAAACCGGGTTGGAGCAACTGCGACTTCGGCGCGTTGGTCGAGCGCGAATTTGGTTTGCCAGTCGGTTTCGACACTGATGTCAACGGCGCAGCCCTTGCCGAGGCGCGGTGGGGTGCCGGGCGGGGTCAGAACATCAGCATATATGTGACCGTCGGCACTGGCATCGGCGGCGGTGCGATTGTCGATGGCAAGCCGCTGCACGGGCTAACTCACCCCGAAATGGGGCATATCCGGCCACAGCGGCACCCGGCCGAAGCGGGTTTTCCGGGAATTTGCCCGTTTCACGGCGATTGTCTGGAAGGTTTGGCAAGCGGTCCTGCGATCAAGGCGCGTTGGGGCGTATCGCTGTCGGAATTACCGTCGGATCATGAAGCCCACGAAATCATCGCTTGGTATCTGGCGCAGATGGTTGTCACGCTTCAGTCGGTTATGGAGCCGGGGCGAATAATTCTGGGCGGCGGGGTCATGGATACAGCAGGGCTGATCGAACGCGTTCGCCAAACCGCCTTCGAGCTCGGTAAAGGCTACTTCAAAGGCTATGCTGAAGACATCATAGTTCGCCCTGCTTTGGGTGACCGCGCGGGTTTACTCGGCGGGCTCGCATTGGCGCAGGACGTTCTCAGCTAGGTTGATTGCCTGACCACCAACACCGGTTCAAGCACGACCGAAGATGTGGGCTCACCCGCGATCCGCCGGAATAACAGATCGACAAGATGCGCCGCACCCGCCGCCAAATCCTGCCGTATGGTTGTCAACGGCGGGACGGTCTGGTTGGCGAAGGATAGATCGTCATATCCGACGACTCGAACGTCGTTCGGAACCTTTACGCCGTGCTCCGACAGCGCCCGGAGCGCGCTCATTGCGATAACGTCGGACGCTGCGATAATGCCGTTGGGAAGAGTTCTGGTTTCATCGAGCCATTTGCTGATCGTCGGATGCGCGGTTTCCGCAGTCAAATGCGCTGGCAATATTGTTAGCGCATCGCCTATCCCAGCTTCGGTAAGCGCGGTTCGGCATCCGGCCAGACGCTCAGAAATTTCGGGAGCAATCGGGTCACCGAAGAATGCAAAGTTACGACAGCCGCGTTCGATCAGGTGCCGCGCCGCCAGTTCGCCACCTTTGCGGTTGTCAGACCCCACCGAGCAATGGATTTGGCCGGGCATATTGGCGCCCCATGCCACCATCGGCAGATAACGCTCGGCAAGCTTGTCGATGACAGTGAACTGGTCGGACTGGCCAATCAGGATCACTCCGTCGACTCGTCCCGAATCAACGACCCTGTTCAACCAGCCGGGATCGGTCGGAATAACCCGTGAAAGCAACAAGTCATAACCGCGCTCGGTCAACGAATCGGCAAGATAGCCAAGCAATGTCATAAAAAACGGGTCTGAAATATGCTGACCAGTCTCATGGCCCAACGGGATTAAGACACCGATTGCCCCAGTGCGTTTGATTCGCAAATTGCGCGCCATGACATTTGGCCTGAAATCATGCTCGCGCGCCAGTTCCTGAATCCGCTCGCGGGTTTTCTTGGCGATCAATTGGGAATCAGCCAGCGCACGCGACACCGTTCCCGGCGAAACTCCCGCAAGCTTTGCCAGGTCCGTGATGTTTCTGATTTGCCCCAAATCGGCCATAATCACTCCTTCACCCAGCTATTTGCGGGCGATCAGGTTCTAACGCAATAGAGAAAGAAAAGTGCCTCCGACGAGAATGCAAACGTTTGTTGCATTTGGTGACCAAACTACTACCCACAGCGACGGGGTAGGAGAACAACATGAGCATATTGCCGGGAAAGCCGCACCTGTCGTTATGGCGGATCATCCAGATGAATTTGGGTTTCCTCGGGTTGCAGTTCAGCTTTGGCTTGCAGCAAAGCAATATGAGCCCGATTTACAAATATCTCGGTGCCGAAGAATCAGCGCTTCCTCTGCTTTGGCTGGCCGGGCCGATGACTGGGTTAATTATCCAGCCGATAATCGGTGCGTTGAGTGACCGGACGGTAACTCGCTGGGGGCGGCGGACTCCCTATTTCCTGATTGGAGCGGTGTTATGCAGCGCGGCGTTGCTGTTCATGCCATTTTCGGGGACGTTGCTGATGGCCGCGTCGTTATTGTGGATATTGGATGCTGGAAATAATATAACGATGGAGCCATACCGCGCCTATGTCAGCGACCGGCTGGATGAGGATCAGCACCGGGTCGGATTCCTAACCCAAAGCGCGTTTACCGGGCTTGCGCAGACGCTCGCTTATGCCGCGCCCTGGGCGTTTGTTCAGTTCGGTATGGACCCCAATGCGGTCAGCGCCAGCGGCATTCCCGATACCACCAAACTTGCGTTCTTGATCGGGGCCATTTTGTCATTAAGCACCATATTATGGTCGGTCCTGAGCGTGCGCGAATTGCCATTGAGCGATGCCGAAATCGCCGAAATGCGGAAACGGCCGATGGGGGTCGCCACCACCTTTCGCGACATCGGCGACGCAATCCGTGACATGCCGGTGGTCATGCGTCAGCTGGCGTGGGTGAAGCTATTCCAATGGTACGCAATGTTCTGCTTCTGGCAGTATGTTGCTTTGTCGTTCAGCAAGTCGGCGTTTGGCACCACCGACGCCAGTACAGCGGAATTCCGTCAGGCCGGTCTGGAGTACGGGTTGGCCGGGGCGTTCTATAATTTCATCGCGTTTCTATCGGCATTACTGATGGTGGGTGTGGTGAAACGCTATGGCGCGAAATTCGTCCATGCCGGATGTCTTGTGGCCGCTGGCTTGGCGATGATGACTATCCCAAGTGCCGCTTCGCAAAACGCGCTCTGGTTGCCGATGATCGGTATTGGGCTGGGCTGGGGCAGCATCATGGGTAATCCGTACATCATGCTCGCGGGGTCGATCCCGCCTGAACGGACTGGCGTATATATGGGCATCTTCAATATGTTCATCGTCATCCCGATGCTGTTGCAGATTTTCACATTTTGGGCGTTCGATCTGTATGATGGTCTGCTGGGCAGCGATCCGCGTAATGTGCTTTATCTAGCCGGAACGCTGATGATATTGGCCGCTGCTGCTACGTTGCGGATTAGCACTGCCGCTGGTCGTGGCGCGCGGCCGATTGTAGCAACGCTCTAAGGGATAATTGGGACTTATTAGCCACAGTATCAGAACAAACAGAACAAAATGCAAAGGTTTGCATAAACCTTCTTGCAAACGTTTTCCAAATGATTACTTATTATACCGAAGCGGTTGTAAAAGCTGTTCGGATTTAGGATTTATCGGGAGGATGATATGAGGGTATCTTTGACAAACACTGGCGTTTCAGCGCTGGCAATTTGTGTGGCGTTTGCTGTTGCGGCTCCGGCTCCGGCTTTCGCACAGAACGGAACGGCGCCTGCTGATGAACAGGTTTATGACGATGAAATCATCGTGACCGCCGTCGCGAAAGGTCAGAACCGGCTCGACAGCTCGATATCGGTTAGCTCGCTAGGCGCCGACGATATCGCCGCCGCCGCCCCCCGCTCTGCGGCGGAACTGCTCCGAAGCATCCCCGGTATCCGATCGGAATCTTCGGGTGGCGAAGGCAACGCCAATATCGCGGTGCGCGGACTTCCGGTTGCGTCGGGCGGAGCCAAATTCCTTCAACTGCAGGAAGATGGCCTTCCGCTGCTCGAATTCGGTGACATTACATTCGGCAATGCCGATATCTTCCTTCGTTCCGATTTCAACGTCGGCCGGGTCGAGGCAGTTCGCGGCGGCTCGGCCTCCACGTTTGCATCAAACTCGCCCGGCGGCGTGGTCAATCTGATCTCGAAGACTGGCGAAACCGAAGGCGGCGCGATGCAGGCGTCGGTTGGTCTGGACTACGGCGAGTACCGGTTCGATTTCGATTACGGCGGCAAATTGTCGGATGACCTGCTCTATCACTTTGGCGGCTTCTATCGTCAGGGCGAAGGTCCACGCCAGATCGGCTATGACGGTCTTAAAGGCGGGCAGTTCAAGATCAATATCACCAAGAAATTCGACAGTGGCTTTATCCGCTTCTACGGGAAATATCTCGATGACCGAGCGGTTGGCTACCTGCCCAATCCAGTTCGCGTGTCGGGCACCAATGCCAAGCCTAACTACACAAATGTCGCCGGTTTCGATATAAACGGCGACAGCCTTCATTCGCGTAATTTCCTGACCGCTACCACGCTCGACGGCGACAACAACCGTGACAGCTTCTCGCTGCGCGAAGGTATGCATCCGGTCGTCAAATCGCTTGGCTTTGAAGCTCAGTTCGAAGTCGCGGACGGTTGGAATGTAACCAACCGCTTCCGATATTCAGACGTGTCGGGCGCATTCGTTTCGCCTTTCCCCGGCTCGGTTGATACGGCGGCAAATGTGGCCGTCGGCATCGGCGGTGCCGGATCTACGCTTCGCTATTTCAATGGCGCAAGTGCGGGAACTGCGGTTTCTCCAACTGCTCTCGTCGCCCGGATCGTGCTGTTCAACACACGTTTGAAGAGCCTCAACAACATCACCAACGACCTTCGCATCGGGCATGATTTTACGATGGGCGAAGGCACCGGCAGCTTCAATGTCGGCTTCTATAAGTCGCGTCAGGACGTAAACACCGAATGGCTTTGGACTTCGCATCTGCTCGAAGTACGCGGAGGCGGAGAAGCGGCATTGCTCGACGTACGCAATGCTGGCGGTGCAACCGTTACCGACGGCGGCACAGTCGGCTACGGCGCGACCTTCTTCGGCAATTGCTGTCGCCGGGTCTATGACGTCAGCTATGACACCAACGCGCCGTTTGCCTCGCTCAACCTCGAATTCGGAAAACTGTCGGTCGACGGCAGCGTCCGGTGGGATTTCGGAAAAGCCGAAGGTCAGGTTTTCGGAGCCGATCTCGGCGGCGGTCGGGTCGGTGTTGCGGCGGTCGATATCAACCGCAACGGAACGATTTCGCCAGCCGAGGCGCAGACAAGCGTCGTTCCACTCGGCAGCCCGGGCCTCGTCAACTATAACTATGATTATGGCAGCTATTCGCTTGGCCTGAACTACCGGATCAGCGAAGATCTCGCGTTGTTTGCGCGGTACAGCAAAGGGGGCAGAGCCAATGCCGACCGGATATTGTTCAATGGCAATAACGTTCGCAACACCGATGGTGCCTTGCTCAGTGACGCAGTCGCAATCGACTTCGTCAAACAGCTCGAAGGCGGCGTGAAATATCAAAGCGGCGGGCTTCGGCTCTATGCAACGGCGTTTCATGCCAAGACCGAGGAGCAGAATTTCGAAGTAACCTCGGGCAAAACATTTGACCGCGCATATACCGCCTCGGGTCTTGAAGTCGAAGGCAGCTACCGCATCGGCGATTTCTCGATTTCGGCAGGCGGCACCTACACCGACGCTGAAATCAGCCGCGACAGCATATCGCCAGCGCAAGAGGGTAATACGCCAAGGCGTCAAGCGAAGTTCATCTTCCAGATTGCACCGAAGTATGAAACCGAGATGTTCACGATCGGTGCAAGTTTGATCGGCACAACCAAAAGCTTCGCGCAGGACGACAATCATCTGATCTTACCCGGTTTCTCGCAGGTAAATGCATTCCTGGCCGTTCGTCCTATCGAGCGCGTGCAGATCTCGCTGAGCGCGAACAACCTGTTTGATGTCACCGGGTTCACCGAGTCGGAGGAAGGTTCGATTCCTGCAAACGGCATCATCCGTGCGCGTTCGATAAACGGGCGGACTGTATCGGCAGCGGTGAAAATCGATTTCTAAATTAGATTACCCCAAACGGGTCGCAAAGAAGGGGCGGGTTTCGATCCGCCCCTTTTCTTTGGCCTTGCCAATATACCGAAGTTTCGCGAAACCCCGTTCATGCTAGGTGTTTGCTATTATCCCGAACATTGGCCTGAAAATATGTGGGCGAGCGACGCGCGGCGGATGCGCGATCTTGGGCTGAACTATGTGCGGATCGGCGAGTTTGCATGGGGGCGGATTGAGTCCAGCGAAGGCGCGTTTACATGGGAATGGATGGACCGCGCCATCGAGACGCTTGGCGCGGTTGGCTTGAAAGTTGTGCTCGGCACGCCGACCGCAACGCCGCCCAAATGGTTGTGCGTAAAATATCCAGAGATCTTTCCGGTCGATATCCATACCGGGATCACGCGCGGTTTTGGGTCGCGGCGGCATTATGATTTTTCGAGCGAAACCTATCTCGTGCAGGCCGAACGGATTACGGCAGCGATGGCGGGGCGCTATGGCACTAACCCGCATGTCGTTGGCTGGCAGACCGATAACGAGCTGTGCTGCCACGATACAACCCTCAGCGCGTCACCCGCTGCGCGT
>JANPAM010000054.1:0-5982 GCA_031429915.1 Sphingomonadales bacterium
CGTTCGGATATGACGCCCCTCATCCGGGCGCCAGAGGGACTTGAACCCTCCTGAACTACGCGCTGCCCAGCGCACACTACGGCGTCTGCTGACTTCTGCACCGTCACACCCGGCGTTGCCGTCAGATGCGCTGTGGCGTCGATGATGATTGCTGCCGATTCTTCGCATGCAGCGGGCAGCTCGCCGCAGCGCTTGGGCCTTGGTATCCCGGTGTGATCACAATTCACTATCAACTTGCGCAGAAATCCGCCAATTATTGCACCGCACAGTCCGGCACTCTTGCAACTCGGGTCAAAAGCGGGAAAGGGCGAGGCTTGATATGACAAGGATGAAGACGTGACCGAACTACGCGACCTCGCATTGGCTTCGAAGGCATGGCCATATGAAGAGGCACGGCGGTTGTTGAAACGCTATCCGGGCGGCAAGCCGGACGGTGGCGCGATTATCTTCGAGTGCGGTTACGGACCCTCGGGATTGCCACATATCGGCACCTTTAACGAGGTACTGCGAACAACGATGGTGCGTAATGCTTTTGCCACATTGTCCGACGCGCGGACGCGACTGATCGAGTTTTCCGATGACATGGACGGGCTTCGCAAGGTTCCCGACAATGTGCCTAACAAAGCGATGCTTGAGCAGCATCTGGGCAAACCATTGTCGCGCATCCCCGACCCGTTCGGCACGCACGAAAGCTTTGCCGCCCACAATAATGCGACTTTGCGTGAGTTTCTCGACCAGTTCGGTTTCGACTATGAATTCATTTCATCGACCGAGCGTTACGAGTCAGGCGCTTTCGACGAGGCGTTGAAAAACGTGCTTCGCAACTATCAGGGCATCATGGACATCATGCTTCCGACGCTTCGCAAGGAACGCGCCGCGACCTACTCGCCGGTGCTGCCGATCAGCGAGAAGTCTGGCATCGTGCTTCAGGTGCCGGTCGAAGTGGTCGATGCCGAAGCCGGGTTGATCCGTTTTGAAGACGGCGGCGATATGGTTACCCAGTCGATCCTCGGTGGCAAGGCGAAGCTTCAGTGGAAGGTCGACTGGGCGATGCGCTGGGTCGCAGTTGGCGTCGATTACGAGATGTACGGTAAGGACCTGACCGACAGCGGCGTGCAAAGCGGCAAGATTGCTCGAGTCCTAGGCGGTCGGCCGCCCGAGGCGTTGATCTACGAAATGTTTCTCGACGAGAAGGGCGAGAAGATTTCGAAGTCGAAGGGTAATGGTCTGGCGCTAGAGGACTGGCTGAAGTACGGCACCGAGAACAGCGTCGCGTTTTACGCGTTCCGCGAACCGAAGAGCGCGAAGCAATTGCATCTAGGCGTCGTGCCAAAAGCGGTCGACGAGTATTTCCAGTTCAGGGCGCAGTGGCATGAACAACCGGCTGAAAAGCGGCTTGGAAATCCGGTGCATCATATCCATAATGGCGACGTACCGACTGGCCAGCCGCCGGTGACATTCGGACTAGTGTTGAATCTGGTAAGTGTGCTTGGTGCTAACATTACTTCGGCCAAAGTCGCGGAATATCTCGCCAATTACATTGGCGAACCGACGCATAATCCCGAACTTGACCATCTCATAGATTTGGCGGTCGCCTACAACCGCGATTTTGTGGCGCCGACTTTGAAGAAGCGCAAGCCCGAGGGTGTGGAAGCTGCCGCATTGACCAGGCTCGACGCGGAGCTTGCGGAACTGGCACCCGACGCAACTGCAGAAGACATCCAGAATATCGTCTACGCCATCGGCAAAGACGGCGGATTCGAAAACCTGCGCGACTGGTTCAAGGCGTTGTACGAGACATTGCTCGGTTCGAGCGCGGGTCCGCGAATGGGCAGCTTCATCGCGCTTTACGGCATCGACAACAGCCGCAAACTGATCGCAGAGGCGCTGACTTGAGTACCGTCGCCGCGAAGCTGTACCATGACGGCAAGGTCATCGACAAAATTGATATGTCGAAACCGATACCGCCCGTCAGCAAGCCGGGCGATTTCATCTGGATCGGCTTGCACGAACCCGGTGATGGTGTGCTGAAGCGGGTGCAGGAGCATTTCGGCCTTCACCCGCTGGCGGTCGAGGATGCGCTCGATCCCAAGCATCTGCCCAAAGTCGAGGCGTATGGCGACCATCTGTTTCTGGTGGTCCGGACGCCGCGGCTTGAGGGTGACAAGATCATCTACGGCAACACCGCGATCTTCATGGGGCGCCAGTTCATCATCACCGTGCGTCACGGCTCGGAACGGTCGCACAGCCCTGTGCGCGCTCAACTCGAAGCAACCCCTTGGCTGCTCAAGCAGGGACCGGACTATGTCTTGCACGCAATCCTCGACTACATCGTCGACGGCTATAGCGATCTGGTTGATGAGATGGAGGACAAGGTGCTGGCGATGGAGGACCGGGCGGTTAGCAATTTCCTCGGTCGTGCCGAAACCGCGCGGATATTCATGCTTCGGCGCGAATTGTTCCGGCTGCAACGGATATTGGGGCCAACCGAAGACCTGACCAGCCGTTTCATCAACCTCGAAATGCCGCAGATTGACGCCAACATCTACCCGTTCATGCGCGACCTGCTCGACCATGTTCGCAGGCTGGTTTACCGGGTTGAGGGGCTGCGCGATACGCTGACGTCGGTGATAGAAACCAGCGGTCTGCTCGAACAGCAAAGGCAAGGCGCAATTACCCGGCAACTCGCGGCGTGGGCGGCGATATTGGCAGTGCCGACGGCGATTGCCGGGATTTACGGGATGAACTTCGACATCATGCCCGAGCTTCGCTGGAAATATGGATATTATGTTGTCGTCGGGGTGATGGCGACGATTTGCTTGTCGCTTTATGTCCGGTTCAAGCGGGCCGGGTGGCTCTGACGACTTGGCGCAGTAATTCGGTGTAGCCCGAAGTAATCGTCATGCGCTGATGATGACCGCCCTCCCCGAGCAACGCATGTGCGCGCTGCAAGCGATAGCACGGGACGCCCATAAACAGGTGATGCTCGCTGTGATAGTTCACCCAATAAGGCGCAACGGTCACGCGTTCGAACCAGTTGGCGTAGGTCGTCCGTGCATGTGTAAATGGGTCATCGCTGCCAGTCGTTGTGCAGGCATGTTCGGCGATATTGCGGACTCGCAGGAAAAGCTGGAACGTAGTGGTGAGCGCCGCGAACCAAAGAAGAAACGGCATCCATCCCCAGAACAAAAGCGAGACCGCTAGCAGCAGTATCTGGACGGCCAAGAAACGCCCGACGGTGCGCGCTGTGGTTTTGGCACCTTCGATATTTGCGACGGGCGCATTGATGCCGCTCCGGCTTTGCAGATTCAGCGCACGACCGGCACTGGTGTCGCGCTTGCCGTCGCCAGATTCCCGCGCCATCATCGCCCTCACCCCGCGCCAAGCTACCGCAAACTGCGCCTTACGCTGCTTGAAGAAGGTTTGCCCGGTCAGATCGCGCAACGCCTTGCGCTGCAAGCTGTCACGGCTTGTGGGGAACGGGGCCGATAGCGATAGGTCAGGGTCTTCGGGCTGCTGGGTAAATTTGTGATGCGTCAGATGATAAGCACGATAAGCATGGAGATCGCTCCCGGTCGCCGCACCACTCGGCCATTGACCTAGGAAATTGTTGAGCTTGCGGTTCGGGTGCAGCAGCCCATGCGCGCCGTCGTGCATCAGTATAGCCAGCCCCAACTGCCGCCCGCCAATGATGATCAGCGCGATCGGAGTCGCTAACAGCCCCAATGCCCAATGTTCGCCCCAAGCCAAGGCGCCACCAAACGCTGCAAGTGCCACCACCATCCATGCATGGACGATCAGCCCAATACCGCGCCAGTTCGATAGTGCGGTGATCGACTTCCAGACTTCGTTACCGAATATCTGGCGCGGGTTGGCGGCTTTTACAGCTGGCATGAAGCCCATATACTCCCCAATTCCGCCATCACCAAATGCGTTACGTCACCGCACTATTTCTGGCTCGCGATCCATTCGTCTATCTTCTTTTCCAGCACTGTGAGTGGCAATGCGCCGGTGTTCAGTATCTGGTTGTGGAATTCGCGGACGTCGAATTTCTTTCCCAGCGCCTTTTGCGATTTAGCCTTCAGTCGCTGAATGGTGAGCGCGCCAATCTTGTAGGCCAAAGCCTGTGAAGGAATGGCGATATAGCGCTCCACTTCGGCAGTGGCGTCGGTTTTGCCCATATCGCTGTTCGCCAGCATATATTCTATGGCCTGTTCGCGCGTCCAATTCTTCGAATGAAGACCAGTATCGACCACCAGCCGCATTGCGCGCAGCATCTCGTCGGATAATGTACCGAAGCGCTGATAAGGGTCTTTGAATAGGCCCATGTCATATCCCAGCGTTTCGGAATAGAGCGCCCAACCCTCGACATAGGCGGTGTTGCCGCCAAAGCGCATGAAGGCGGGTAGCGCTTCGTTTTCCTGTGCGATGCTGATCTGGAAATGGTGACCCGGCGCGCCTTCGTGCAAATACAGTGTGGTCATGCCGGGCGTGGTGCGGCTCGGGAGGTCATATGCGTTGAAATAGAATGTGCCGGGGCGTTTGCCGTCAGGTGTACCGCCCTGATAGCTGCCGCCTGCCTCAAATTTCTCGCGAAATTCTTCATAAGGTTTGATTTCGAGCGGAGCTTTGGGAAGATATTTGAACTGCGTTGAAATCTTCGTGTCGACAATTTTGCCGATATCATAATAGCCCTGCGTCAGCCCCTCACGACTGACAGGTTTGAACTTTGGGTCGGTGCGCAAATGTTCGAAGAACTCGGGAAGTGTGCCCTTGAAGCCGACTTCCTTCTTGATCGTTTCCATGCCGGTTTTGATGCGCGCCACTTCCGAGAGGCCGAGCGTATGAATCTCGTCGGCCTTCAGCGGAAGCGTTGTCGTCTGCTCGATCATATATTGATACAGACCTTCGCCACCCTTCATTGCCGACAATCCAACCTGTTCGCGCGCCAGCGGCAGATAGCTATCATTCAGGAAATCGCGTAGCCGCGCGTTGACGGGATATAGGCCGTTTACGACGACCTCACGATATTCCGCAGTTAGTCGCGTTTTGTCGGCATCGCTAAAGCCTTCGGGGAATTTGAGGACGGGGCCGTAATAAGGCGACTCTTCGGTCTTTTGCGCCAGTTGGGTATTCAACTGTTCGATGACGTTATTGATCGTCATCTTTGTTTCGAATACGCCCGACGCCATGCCTTGGCGGAACCGGTCGACTGAACGGTCCATCAAAACGATGAATTCTTGGTGGCGCTTCAGATTGTTGTCATAATCTTGCACGGTCTTGAACGGAGCAGCGCCCTTGCCGCTGGCAAAAGTCGGATAGAAAGTGTGAAAGCCGAAAAAGTGGTTGAGCGGGCGAACCACGGTCAGGTCCATAATTTCCTTCGACAACCCCTTTAGCGCATCAAGCTGGTTTTGCTTATAAACATCATAGGCAATCTGGTCGGTCGGATTGAGTTTCGCCCGGTCAATGCCGTTCAGGCTTTCCAGATTGGTCTCCGCCGCCTTCTTTTCGTTGGCAAAATATTCATCGCTGATAAAGTCGCCAAAGCGGTCGGCATAGCGCATATCGCCGCGGAACAGAGCGTTCAGCGGATTGCGTTTCAGATTGGCTTCGTCGTCGGCAGCGAACAGAGCCGACAGCCGTTTTCCTTCGGTGATTGATGGAGTTGCGATCGGTACGGACTCCGCATGGGCAGTCACGCTGACCGACGCCAGCAACGCGGCGGTCGCGACCAAAAGGATTTGGGCGGATTTCATGAAAGGCTTCTCCAAATAACAAACACGCCGCGCAAGCAGCGTCAATGCGGCGGGTGTTGCGTGTCGAACGACAAGGCGCAATAAAATTTCGACAGACGGCAGTTTTGCTTTTGCCGATGGCAAGCGCCTTTGAACTGGCGACTTGCTCTGACCGGAAAGCACGTCATAATGTTGAGGCAAAGCGGGGAGCATCGGCAATCATCTTTTTAATAGTCATCGCGTT
>JANPAM010000055.1:0-2823 GCA_031429915.1 Sphingomonadales bacterium
CGGCACGATCTGGCGGCGCCACGCAGCGTCAGCCGGCGTGGCCTGGGGTGGTGGCGCGACGTCGTTCGGACCCTGTGCTTCGCGGTAGACGATGTCGTGAAACTCGACCAGCGCGGGGTCGGCGCTGTCGTTGCAGCGCAGCTCGTGTCGCACCTTGACGAACACCAGCTGGCCGGTGCGGCCCTCCTTGGTCGACACGTCGTCGATGGTGGAGGTGCGGGCGACGCGATCTCCGACCCGGATCGGCGCGCGGAATTCAAACTGGCTGCCGGCCCACATGCGCCGCGGCAGCGGCACGGGTGGAAGAAAGCCGCCGCGCCGGGCATGGCCGTCGGCCCCGATGTCGCTCTGCCGGTGCATCGGCAGGAAGTAGAGCCAATGCCACAACAAAGGGAGCGGCGTGCCGGTGGCGGTCGGGGCCGCGGGGTGGTCGAGCGTGGCTGTCAGCGCCACGATGGGCGTGGGATAAATCGTGTCCTGGACGGTTTCGCTGCGCCCGATCCATGACCGGAGGTCGTCTTGTTCGATGCTCATTGTTGTCTCCATGCTGGCTGTGCTGGTTGCAGCAGCAGCGTTTTTGAACCCCGAAGCATTCGGAATTGCAGGCGCGGACGGCCTCATCAATCCGGTCAGCCGCGTTGAAATGGGCCTTGGCATCGCCATTGGTGCGATTACCTTCTCCGGCTCAGTTATCGCGTTCCTGAAACTGAACGGCAATATGTCGGGCGCGCCAATCATGTTGCCAGCGCGGCACATTATAAATCTCGGCACGCTTGCGGCGATTATCGGCCTGATCGGCTATTTTACTATCGACCAAAGCCCGTGGATTTTCTGGACCGTCACTGCGCTAGCCTTCCTCATCGGTTTCCTGCTCATCATCCCCATCGGCGGTGCTGATATGCCGGTCGTGGTGTCGATGCTGAATAGCTATTCGGGCTGGGCGGCGGCTGCGATGGGCTTTACGCTCCACAACACCGCGATGATTATCACTGGCGCGCTGGTAGGTTCGTCGGGTGCGATCCTGTCCTATATCATGTGCAAGGCGATGAACCGGAGTTTCATCAGCGTGATCGCTGGCGGCTTTGGCGCGGCCCCTTCGGCAGCAGGCGGCGAAGCCAAATCCGACCGTCCCTGGAAACGCGGATCGGCTGAAGACGCGGCGTATATGATGAAGCAGGCCGAGAGCGTCATAATCGTCCCCGGCTATGGCATGGCGGTGGCACAGGCGCAGCATATCCTTCGCGAAATGGGCGATGTACTCAAGAAAGAAGGCGTTAGCGTCAAATACGCCATCCACCCCGTCGCGGGTCGTATGCCCGGCCATATGAACGTGCTACTCGCCGAGGCGAACGTGCCTTATGACGAGGTATTTGAGCTCGAGGACATCAACAGCGAATTCGCTCAAACCGATGTTGCCTTCATTATAGGCGCGAACGACGTCGTTAACCCGGCGGCAAAGACCGACAAGTCGTCGCCGATTTATGGGATGCCGGTGTTCGATGTCGATAAAGCCAAGACCGTATTCTTTATCAAGCGCTCAATGGGCGGCGTGGGCTATGCCGGCGTTGATAACGACGTATTCTATATGGACCAGACGATGATGCTTTTGGCGGATGCCAAGAAGATGGTCGAAGATATTGTGAAAGCACTGTAACACTGATGCGTAAATTGGGCCTGATTGGCGGTATGAGCTGGTACTCGTCCGAAACCTATTACAACCGGATCAACAAACAGGTGACGCGCCGTACAGAGGGCGTATGTAATGCACCGCTGATCATCGAGAGTCTGAACTTCTGCGATATCCAGAAGGCGACTAGCGCTGCCGATTGGGACAATGTCGCCGACGTACTGATCGCCGCAACAAAGCGATTGGAAGTGGCGGGTGCCACAGCGATTCTGATCTGCGCCAACTCAATGCACAAGGTGCACGACCGCGTTGCAGACGCTGTTGGTGTGCCGGTAATCCACATTGCCGATGCCGTCGGCGCGAAAATGAAAGCGGCGGGTGTTCAATCGGCGGCGTTGCTCGGCACCGCAAACGTTATGGCCGAAAATTGGTACCGGCAACGGCTAGTGAAGCACGGTGTGACGTTGCTGCCCGCCGAAATGGATGATGTGAAGGAACTCGACCGGATCATATATGACGAACTCATGGTCGGCAAAATTTCGCGTACATCCGAGCGGTTGCTGAAAACGATCATTACCGAGATTGACCAAGAAGGCATCAAGGCTGTTGTGCTCGGTTGCACCGAACTTGACATGATCGTCGACACTAAAGCCAACGTCCTGCCGATCTACGACAGCACGGAAATCCACGCCGACGCGGGCGTTGACTGGATATTGGGCGACACGGTTTAATCGGGCTTGGCAAGCGCCCATTCATCGGGCATCTCTTAGCCCTATGAGGATGAGAAAAATCGCTATCGTCGGCGCAGCCCTGTGCGCGCTTGTTCAACCAGCATTTGCCAAGACGATTTCTGTTGCGCCCGGTGACGGTGCGCAGGAGCGGTTGCAGGAGGCGCTGATTGCTGCTGAACCCGGTGATGTTGTCGAACTGGCTGCTGGCCGATATGCGCTTACCGATGGCCTGTCGCTCGATGTAAACGGGGTTACTGTTAAAGGTCAGGGCGCGAAAGAAAGCGTACTTGATTTCTCCGGCCAGCAAGGCGCTGGTGAAGGCCTCCTCGTCACCTCCGACGACGTCATCTTGCGCGACTTTGGTGTTGAAAATAGCAAAGGTGACGGCATCAAATCAAAGGGTGCCGACCGCATTGTCTATCACAAACTGCGTGTAGAATGGACCGGCGGACCGAAAGCGACCAA
>JANPAM010000056.1:0-2050 GCA_031429915.1 Sphingomonadales bacterium
CCGCCTTGTAGATCGGATGGCTTGTGTCAAAGTTGCTGTCCGCTGTGGTCAATTTTGTACCAACAAGTAGGTTGTCATTATAAACCGCAATCTTCGATGGAAACATGTCCTCGCGCGAATCCTGATCGTTGCCGTCGCCCGCAAAACCCTGTTCGTCGCCCGAGTAGATCGTCGGCACGCCGCGCAATGTCATCAGCATAGCATGGCCCAGCAAGACGCGTTGCAGAATCTCTGCGTCGTCCGCCTTCGGATGCGCCAACCGCATCTCGCGAGCAAATCGGCCAAAGTCGTGGTTGCCGAGGAAGGTCGGCAGTCGCTTCGCAGTCGCCTTGCCGCCTTCGTAAAGATCGTCGCCCTCGAACAATGTTGCCAGCAATTCGGTTCCTGCGCGCCCAGCTACGGTTTCAATCGCCGCGCGGCGGAAGACGAAGTCGAGTACAGTAGGAAATTTCGCAATCCGCGTGTGCAACGCCTGCGCCTGCACATCCATGCCGTCCGACGCGACTTCGCCGAAGATGTGAAAGTTCGGAATGCCCTTGGACTTGGCATATTCCATAATAGCGGGTGCAAACACGGTCCAGAATTCGGGGTTCACATGGCGCGCGGTGTCGATCCGGTAGCCGTCGATCCCGAAACGGTCGATCCAGCCTTTGTAGACGTCGATAAAGCCCTGCACCACGAACGGATCTTCGGTGGCGAAATCGTCGAGCCCGACAAAATCGCCCATGATCGAATTTTCGCCGCGAAAGGTCGTGTTGCCGCGATTGTGGTAGTATTTGACGTCGTTCATCCACGCGGGGACTTTGACGTTCTTTTCAGTGGCGGGGACCACAGGCGTATAGGCTTTGTCCGGATAGTCCGCGCGGCTGCGATATTCGCACGCGCTGTCGGGGCATTCGGCATATTGAATGACGTCGGCGCTATGATTAGTGATGATGTCCATATAAACTTTCATGCCGCGCTTGTGCGCCGCATCGACAAAGGCCTTGAATTCGGCGTCGGTGCCGAAATGTGGATCGACGGTTGTGAAATCGGTCACCCAATAACCATGATAACCCG
This sequence comes from Sphingomonadales bacterium, assembly GCA_031429915.1. GTDB lineage: Bacteria > Pseudomonadota > Alphaproteobacteria > Sphingomonadales > Sphingomonadaceae > Sphingorhabdus_B. The sequence goes on from JANPAM010000056.1 coordinate 1,060, forward strand.
ATGATTCCTGACCTTTGCCGCCCTGCACGGGTTTATTCTTGAATACCGGTGCAAACCAGATCGCAGTCGCGCCCATCCCCTGAATGTAATCCAGCCGCTTGATAAGGCCCGCTAAGTCGCCACCATGATAGAAGCCTTTGTGCGCCGGATCAAACCCGTGCTGCATCTTGCCGCCATTGATGCCGCCTTTGTCATTCTTCGGATCGCCATTTTCAAAGCGGTCAGGCAGAACAAAATAGATCACCTCGTCCTCCGGCACGCGGTCGAGGTAGGGTTGAGCAACCATAGGTGTCGCCAGCGTCAGCGCCATTAGGCTCGCAAGCAATTTCGTTTTCATGGCAGTGCCTTTTTCATTTCATAGGGTGGGGCCGTGCAGTTTGCGGCGATATAATCTTTGTGGGTGGGCATCTGCGATGCGACATGGGCAGCATGTTTGTGTGACACCGCCATGAATTCGTCGAGTTGTTCGGATTTCAGTTGGTCGGCAAGCGGGTGATAGCCTTTGGGCCGCAAGCCCTGGCCCCACATCACCTGCAGCCAGCCGAGTTCGGTGAACAATTCTTCGCCCGCGCGTACGATCCGGCCATTGGCTTTGAACAATTCGATCTTGGCGGCCAAGCTATCGGGGATAGGCATTTCGCGGCACTGCTGCCAGAACGCTCCGGGGCGGTTTGTCGCTTTGTAGTGCAGTATGATGAAGTCGCGGATTGAATTGAATTCAAGGTCCATTTGGGCATTGAACGCATCGGTGTCAGCTTGCTCGAAACCTGCGGTCGGAAAAAAGTTAAGGAGCTTGGCGATACCTGCCTGGATGAGGTGAATGCTTGTCGATTCCAGCGGTTCGAGAAAGCCGCTCGATAGCCCCAGCGCAACGACATTTTTCTTCCAAATCTGGCGGCGCTTGCCGGTTACGAAGCGAAGCTGGCGCGGTTCGGCCAGTGCCTCACCGTCGAGGTTAGAAATGAGTGTATCGGTGGCATCCGCATCACTG
>JANPAM010000057.1:0-3055 GCA_031429915.1 Sphingomonadales bacterium
AAAACGGTCGCCCTGCGCTGCCCGGCTTCATTCCGTGTGCGCCGGGCAAAGTCGTAATCATCGTCCCGCCGGTCTCGGTCTGCCACCAGGTATCGACGATGGGCAGTTTCGCCTCTCCCACCACATCATGATACCAGCGCCACGCCTCGGGATTGATCGGCTCACCCACCGTCCCCAGCAGGCGCAAACTCGACCGGCTTCGCGCTTTAACCGGCGCATCGCCGTCGCGCATCAGGGCGCGGAGTGCGGTCGGCGCGGTGTAGAAGATGTTCACCTGATGCCGGTCGATAATATCCCAAAAGCGGCCATTGTCCGGGTAGTTCGGCACGCCTTCAAATATCACGCTGGTCGCACCGTTCTGCAACGGGCCGTAGACGACATAGCTGTGACCGGTGACCCAGCCGATATCAGCGGAGCAGAAGAACACTTCGCCGGGGCGGTAGTCGAATACATAATGGAACGTGCTCGCGGTCCACACCGAATAGCCGCCGGTGGTGTGAAGCACGCCTTTGGGGCTACCGGTCGAACCCGATGTGTAGAGGATGAACAGCGGGTCTTCGGCGCCCATTGGTTCGCACGGACATTCGGTGCCGACTTCGGCTTCTTGATACCAGTGATCACGGCCTTCGTGCATCGCGATAGCCTCGCCGGTGTGGCGAATAACGAGCACCGCCTCGACGCCGGTCACCTTCTCCAGCGCAGCATCGACGTTTGCCTTTAGGGGAACCCCTTTTCCACCGCGCAGCCCGCTATCAGCGCAGATAACGAACCGGCTGCCGCAATCGCCAATTCGCCCAGCAAGCGCTTCGGGCGAGAAGCCGCCGAACACCACACTATGCACCGCTCCGATCCGCGCGCAGGCGAGCATCGCCACCGCGCCCTCAACGATCATCGGCATATAGATCGTAACGCGGTCGCCCTTTTGAACGCCCAGTTTCTTCAGGACGTTCGCCATCCGGATGACCTCGGCCAGCAACTCGGCATAGCTAACGTGGCGCGCGTTTTGGGCAATATCATCGGGTTCGAAAATGAATGCGATACGCTCGCCATTTCCAGCCGCAACGTGCCGGTCGACTGCGTTGTGGCAAAGGTTGAGCACGCCGTCCTCATACCATTTGATCGACACCGGATCGTACGACCAGTCGCCGATCTTGGTGGGCGGCGTCACCCAGTCGATACGCTTGGCCTGCTCCGCCCAAAAGGCATCGGGCTGGGTAACGCTCTCGGCATACATCCGGTCATACTCGTCCGCAGTGCAATGCGTGTTTTGTTTCGCGCTTTCGGGAACAGGAAACCAATCCTGATGTTCGCTCATATATCTCTCCTTCATTGCGCGACTGCGACGTCGTGAAATTGTTTCATAAAACGAAAAAAGGGTAAAAAGGAAAAAAAGGGCGTCACAACAGATATCAATGTCGTCTTTTTTGCCTTTTTGTCTTTTATGAAACAAGATATCCCAACCCTGAAAGCAACCAATGAGACTGCAAAATAAATCCGCCCTCGTCACAGGCGGCGCGCGCGGAATCGGTGCTGCTATCGCTTCGGCGTTCGTCGATGAGGGCGCCACCGTAGTTATCGCAGACGTCGATGTTGAAGCTGGCGAAGCGCTCGCAAAAACACTAGGCGCAACGTTTTTCAAACTCAATGTATCGTCGGAGAGCGATTGGGACAGCCTAGCACTTGCCCACCCCGCAATGGACGTAGTGGTCAATAACGCTGGCATCACCGGCTTCGAAGATGGCACGGGCCCACACGACCCCGAACATGCCACCCTCGAAGAATGGCACAGGGTCCATGCGGTCAATCTCGACGGCACATTTCTGGGTTGCCGTTACGCCATACGAGCGATGCGCGCCAAGGGAGCGGGCTCGATCATCAACATGTCATCGCGGTCGGGCTTGGTCGGCATCCCCGGTGCGGCGGCCTATGCGTCTTCCAAAGCCGCGATCCGCAACCACAGCAAATCGGTCGCGCTCTACTGCGCCGGGCAAGGCTTGAATATCCGCTGCAACTCGATCCACCCAGCCGCGATCCTGACCCCGATGTGGGATGCACTGATCGGCGACGGCGAAGACTGCGAAGCGCGCAAAGCAAAAATGGTCGCCGACACACCGTTAAAACGCTTTGGAACAGTCGAAGAAGTCGCCGCCATTGCGGTGATGCTCGCGTCCGACGAAGCGGCGTATATGACGGGCAGCGAAGTGCATCTGGATGGCGGGTTGCTGGCGGGTTCGTCTGCGTCACCGGGGGATTGATACCTATTTATCCCAGCTTGTTAGGCCTTACTTGCTGACATCGGTATATTTAATCGCTGTCCCGGATATCGGCGTGCGGCCATGATTGAACATCGTGCGCTCTGTTTTACCAAAGCGGGCGTTGATTACGGCATCAGCGCCCATCTTCCTAGCGCGCTCCCAAATCTCCGCCAGTATTTTTTCGGCAGTAGGATTAGGGAGAAACGCAAACGGTTTGCGCAGATTATCCTTGATCTGGCCAACCACGACATAGGGGCGCTTCACGTCCCCTCGAAATACGGGAACCGCGGCCTCAGCCGAAACATACATGCGTTGGTTTTGGGAACGCGCCGGGTGAAGCGGTAATATCGTTATCAAACAGGATAACAACGCTGCTCGTTTCATAACGGATTTCCTGCCTTAATCCTGATGCTGGTTGAGAACAGTTGAATCGCTGGCTAAAGTCTCGATGGCGAGGCTATCTGACAAATCGTAGCCTCGCCGAGAGTTTTTTTGACTCCGCAATTAGTAATGTCGAGAATTATTCCATACGCTTGGAGTAGCACTCTTCAGTTGCATTTTTCTGCTTCTTTGCACCCGACGATGTTCTTGCCGCAGCTTTGCATTTGCCAATTTCTGTTTTCAATTCGGCGGCTGACACTGCTGCATTGGAATCGAACGAGCTTGAGATGCCGCCGCTGGGCGAGAAGGGTACGTCTTGGGCAAGCTGCGCCATTAGTTCGCGTCCTGCGGGCAATCGGGCACGTTTACCGGTGATGAAGCCAGCAAAAAGGCCAACCGCTAGAAGCCCGACGCCGGTG
>JANPAM010000058.1:0-2226 GCA_031429915.1 Sphingomonadales bacterium
ACCAATCGCACCGTCAAGCTGCGCCATCTTGACCAGCCGGTCGGTAATCTTTCGCGGAGCGCCCTGTTCGAACAGCCGGGCACCAAAGCTTTCGGTTTGGTAGCGGATATCGGCGGGCAACAATTCGTTCATTGAACTCGAAAGCTGCTGCACAACCGGAGCATAAAGCGCCGTCGTCTTGCCAACGTCCCTGCCCTCATGTGCGTTGCGAATGATGTCGGCCATTTGCGCGCGGGTTTCGACGGCGGCCTGGTTGAACAGCATCAGCCGCGTAGATTCCGGCATTTCAGCAGTATCGACGGCTTGCCACAGCGAAGGCAGGTCAAAGATGCGCTCGGCAATCGCAAAAGCGCCTGCAACATCGGCAAGGCTGCAACCTTCTTCCTCGGCAAGTTCGAACGGGTTTAGCAGGCCCAACCGGTTTATCATTCGATTGGCAAGCTTTGTTGCGATGATTTCCTTGCGCAGCCGGTGGCCCAAGATAGCCGCCTTATGCTTCTTGACCATCGCTTCAGGGAACGCCGCCAGCAATTCGCTTTCCATCGACACATCGAGTGCAAGCGGCGCTTCCTCAACACCGTCTTGGGCCGCCAGCTTTGCTGTCGATAGCAAAACTGCAAGCTCGGGCCGGGTCAAGCCTTTGCCTTCGGTGGCTCGGCGGAATAGCTCATCATTACCCGCGATGCCTTCGACAACCCGGTCAAGCTGCGCGGCAGATTCAAACGTTTCGATCAGCCTCACATATGCTGGCAAATCCCCTGCGCCGCCGGCTTCGGCAATCGATAGCGCCAACGTCTGCAAACGGTTATCCTCCAGCACCAACTCACCGACGGCGTCGGTCATGCTCGCCAGCAGGGTGTTGCGCGCGGCTTCTTTTAGCTTTCCGGCGCGCATATCGGCGTTGAGCGCTATCTTGATATTGACCTCATTATCCGAACAATCGACGCCAGCCGAATTATCGATAAAGTCGGTGTTCAGGCGACCCCCGCGCAGGGCAAAGCCGATACGCCCCGCTTGTGTGAGACCAAGATTGGCACCCTCGCCAATAACCTGAGCGCGAACATCAGCACCGTTGACCCGGATGGCATCGTTACCCGGATCACCCACGTCAAGATGGCTCTCACTCTTGTCCTTGATGTAAGTGCCGATCCCGCCGAACCACATCAGTTGCACATCCGATTTCAGGATCGCTGTCATAAGCGCGGCAGGTTCAAGTTCTTTCGAGTCAATATCCAACAACTGCCTGATTTCGGGCGTAGTTTTAATACTCTTGTCGCTACGGGCAAACACACCGCCGCCCTTGGAAATCAGCTTCGGATTATAGTCGAGCCAGCTGGAACGCGGCAGATTAAACAACCGTTGCCGCTCTTTCCAGCTTGTGGCCGGATCCGGCGATGGGTCAAAGAAAATGTGCCGGTGGTCAAATGCTGCAACCAACTTAAGAGTTTTCGATAACAGCATTCCGTTGCCGAATACATCGCCCGACATATCGCCGACGCCAGCCACGGTGACCGGTTCTTTCTGCACATCTATGCCCATTTCTGCAAAGTGGCGCTGAACAGATAGCCAGCCGCCCTTTGCAGTAATGCCCATTGCCTTATGGTCGTAACCAACCGAGCCGCCGCTGGCAAACGCGTCGCCGAGCCAGAAATTATGCTCCAAGGCAATGGCGTTGGCGGTGTCGGAGAATGTCGCTGTACCTTTGTCAGCTGCCACCACGAAATAGGGATCGTCGCCGTCATGGATGACAACACCCGTCGGATGAACGATCTTGTCATCGACGATATTGTCGGTGATCGAAAGCAACGTGCGGATGAAAATCTTGTAGCTTTCGGTCCCTTCGGCAAACCATGCATCGCGGTCCAAACGCATATCGGGCAGGCGCTTCGGATAAAATCCGCCCTTCGCGCCGGTCGGCACGATTACTGCATTTTTAACGCGTTGTGCCTTCATCAATCCAAGCACTTCAGTGCGGAAATCGTCGCGCCGGTCGGACCAGCGGAGGCCGCCACGCGCCACCGGTCCAGCGCGCAGATGGATACCTTCGACGCGGGGTGAATAAACGAAAACCTCCCGCCAGGGTAGCGGCGCCGGAAGGCCGGGGACTTGCGAACTGTCGAGCTTAAACGCCAGTGCCTCGGCGGCGGCCGGGGCAAACGCGTTGGTGCGCAATGTCGCACGAACCACACTCATATAACGGCGCAAGATGCGGTCTTCGTCGATTGC
>JANPAM010000059.1:0-3652 GCA_031429915.1 Sphingomonadales bacterium
TTGATCGAAGGCGTTCGCTGGCGCGAATCGCGCAAAGGCAAGCGCTTCATGATCGCCGATTTCTCCGACACGAGCGGCCAATTCTCGGTTCGCTGTTTCGACGATGCGGTCGGTGTGCAGCTGACCGAATGGGCGAAAGAAGCTGAGTGCCTACTGCTCGGTGTCGAAATGGATATGCGGCCCGGCGACGAAATGCCGAGCTTTACCGTAAAAAGCGCGAAATTGCTCAGCAGTCTGGTGAGTGTCACGCGGCTCAAGATGCAGCTCGATGTTACCAGCGAAACAGGCCTTCGCGAACTGGCGCAACTGGTCGAGCCGCTGCATGGTGGCAAGAGCGAGCTCGTCATCAAAACCCGCGCCGACGATGGTCGATGGGCGCATATTGTCCTCGGGCGGCGGTTCCAACTGGATGCTGGTTTGCTCGACAAGGTGAAGGCAATCGACGGCGTCGGTAATGTAGAGCTTGCACCACTAGCCCCTGTTTTGGCATTGGTGCACTGAGACCAGAAAAAAACGGAGAGAGCGATGTTGGGCGGGATGCAAGACTGGGACCTTCGGGTCACTCATTTAATTGATTATGCCGAGCGCGAGCATGGCACCCGCGAGATTGTGACGCGGTGGTCCGACGGGAATATGGACCGAACCAACTGGGCTGGTGTTGCTGCTGAAGCCCGCAAGCTGGCCCAAGCATTTGCCGGGTTTGGCCTTCAACAGGGCGACCGAATCGCTACCTTCGCGATGAACCACCACCGCCACTTGGCCGCCTGGTATGGTGCAATCGGGTTCGGCGGGGTCATCCACACCGTTAACATCCGGCTGTTCGATGAAGATCTGATCTACATCATGAATCACGCCGAAGACAAAGTGTTGATGTACGACGCAGCGTTCCAACCAATCATCGACCGGTTGAAACCGTTTCTGAAGACCGTCGAGCATTACATCATCTTCGACCATGACAGTAGCTATGGTGCGCTGATTGCAGCGCAGGATGGCGATTACGAGTGGGCCACCGGAGATGAACGCGACCCGTGTATGCTCTGCTACACCAGCGGCACGACGGGCAATCCCAAGGGCGTTTTGTATCAGCATCGCTCGACGATGCTTCACGCAATGGCCGAAATTGCGCCTTCGGTGTTCGATCTAAGCCCGCAAGCGGCGTTGTTGCCGATTGTCCCTATGTTCCACGCAGCGAGTTGGGGGCTTCCCTTCGCAGGCGCGGCGGCTGGGGTGAAGTTCGTATTCTCCACGACCAACGAAGCGCCGGTGTTGCACAAGCTGTTTCTGGATGAAGGCATTACCCATTCGGCGGGCGTGCCGACGGTGTGGTTGGCAATGTTCGGGCATCTCGATGCCGAAGCCGCTGCCGGGCGCGAGGCCGGGTTGGGCAAGCTCAAGCTGGTCACCATTGGCGGATCAGCTGCTCCGCGAACGATGATCGAACGGCTGATGAAATCGGGTGTTCGTGTTTCACATGCTTGGGGAATGACCGAAACTTCACCAATCGGCACGATGGGCGCACCGACGCCGAATTGGGACGACCTGACACTCGACGAGCAAATCGACGTAGTTTGCAAACAGGGCCGCACGCCATTCGGTGTGCAGTTAAGGACTGTCGACGAGGCAGGTAATGTTCTGCCGCGTGACGGCAAAAGCGCGGGCAGCTTACAAATTCGCGGACCGTGGGTTATCAAGCGCTACTTCAAGGCCTCAGAAGACGCTGTCGATGCCGACCAGTGGTTCGATACCGGTGACGTTTCCATCCTTCATCCCGATGGCACGATGCAGATCACCGACCGCGTGAAGGACGTGATCAAATCGGGCGGCGAGTGGATTAGCTCGGTCGAACTGGAAAACGCCGCTGTCGGTTGCCCAGGCGTGGCCGAGGCAGGAGCCATCGGGATCGCGCATCCGAAATGGGATGAGCGACCCGTACTTATCGTCGTCAAGAAACCCGGTGCCGAAGTTAGCGAGGCCGACGTGAAAGCCTATCTCTCCGAACGTATAGCCAAATGGTGGATGCCCGACCGTGTACTTTTTGTCGATGAACTGCCGCATACAGGCACGGGCAAAATCCAGAAGGTGGCCTTGCGCGCACAGTTTAAGGATTTCAAACTGGAAGGTTGAAGCATGACCGATCACTATATCGACCCGACGCGTGCGGCATTTGATCTGTTCAAATCACTGCCGCGCGATGTTCCGATTAACATGCTCAACCTGCTGAAATTCAAGGAGCACGCCAAATATCCGGACGATCACCCCAACGCAGCGCACCGATGGAGCGGCGAGCGCGCTTATGCCGAATATGGCAAAACCAGCGGTCCGATATTTGCACGCGTCGGCGGCAACATCATCTGGCGCGGTAAGATGGAGGCAATGGTTATCGGTCCCGAAACGCGGCACTGGGATTCGGCGTTCATTGCGGAGTATCCCAATAGCGGGGCATTCATGGAAATGGTCACCGACCCCGAATATCAACGGGCGGTTGTAAACCGACAGGCCGCGATCTTGACCAGCAGGCTTATCCGTTTCAATCCGTTGACCGGCGATGACTCGACCTTTGGCTGACTAGAACAACGACATCTGCCCGTCCAGGTTGGGTGGGCAGAACAGGTCGCTCCTTATGCCCCATTTCGACCCCGCCAGCCCGTATTTGCGTTTGGCAATCTGCATTCGAGTCCTAATCAGGTCCGCCCACGCACCTTGTCCGCGCATCCGGCTGAAAAACTCGGAATCATTGTCTTTGCCGCCGCGCATGTCGCGGATGATGTTCATAACCTTGTCCGCGCGGTCGGGATAATGCACGTCGAGCCACTCGCGGAAGAGATCGGCTAGTTCGTGCGGTAAACGGACAGGAATCCATGATACGCTCGACGCGCCGTGTTCGGCGGCGGCTTCGACTATTGTCTCGATCTCGTGATCGGTAATCGCCGGGATAATTGGGGCGATGTTGACGTGGGCATAAACGCCCGCCTCCGCCAGCTTACGTACCGCATCGAGCCGTTTGGCAGGTGCCGAAGCGCGCGGTTCCAATTTCCCAGCTAGCTTCGGGTCGAGCGAAGTTACCGACAACGCTACCCCTGTCAGCCCTAGCTTCGACAGCTCAACCAGCAAATCAAAATCGTCCAAAACCCGGGCCGATTTTGTCGTGATCACAATCGGATGTTTGGTCTCCACGCAAAGCTGCAATATTTGCCGCGTAATCCGGTAAGTACGCTCGATCGGCTGATACGGGTCGGTGTTGGTGCCGATGGCAATCGGCGCTGGCTTGTAACCGGGTTTGGCCAAGGTCTTGCGCAACAGCGCCGCTGCATTTGGCTTGGCGAACAACTTGCTTTCAAAATCCAACCCCGGCGACAAGTCATGATAGGCATGACTCGGCCGTGCATAGCAATACACACAGCCATTCTCGCATCCGCGATAGGCATTTATGGAACGATCAAACGGCAGATCGGGCGAGGTGTTGAAGCTCAAAATTGACTTCGGAAATTCCTCGGTAACCGTGGTTTTCAATCGAGCCGCTGGACCATCGAGCAATTCACGTGAGTCGAGCCAATCACCGTCCGCCTCACGCGCATTTAAATTGAACCGCGTTGGCACCACATTTGCAGGCGCAACGCGTCCAGACATCAAAGCAAGATGAAGCGATTTTGAC
>JANPAM010000060.1:0-2203 GCA_031429915.1 Sphingomonadales bacterium
AGTTTTTCGGCTTTTATATCCAGTGATTTTCGTCGGGGAATACCAGCAGCTTGGATTCCACGCCCTGCTGCTGCAAGGCGGTGAACGCCGCGAGGGTTTGCGAATAGGGGTTGCGGTAATCCTTCTCGCCGTGGATCACCAAAGTCGGCGTCTTCCATTTTTCGACATAATTGACCGGGTTCCATTTCTCGGCATCCTTGCGAGTCGTCCACGGGCCGCCATTGTCCCACTGGTCGAACCACAATTCCTCGGTCTCGTAAGCCATCGCGCGCAGGTCGAAAATCCCGGCATGATAGACGAGGCATTTGAACCGGTCGGGCCAGTTGCCTGCGATCCAGTTCATCATATAACCGCCGTATGATCCGCCTAAAGCGCAGGCATTTTCGATATCCAACTGGCTATCGATTTTGCCAACCGCTGCCATGCCGAGCTTAAGGTCGGTCAGCGGTTTGCCGCCCCAATCCTTGTTAATGCTGTCGGTGAATTTCTGGCCGTAGCCGGTGGACCCGTGAAAATCGATGGTGACCACGGCATAGCCTTGGCTCGCCATAACCGCCGGGTTCCAGCGATACGACCAGCTATTGCCAAACGAGCTTTGCGGCCCGCCGTGGACAAGCAGCAACACCGGTAACGGTCCAGTCGCGCCCTGCGGCTTTATAATCTGGCCGTACACCAGATCGCCATTTGCACCTTTGAAGTCGAATTTCTGGTAATTGACCGGGTCGAGCGCCGCCAGCGCATCTGCGTTGACATTGGTCAGGCGGCGGGTTTGGCCCTTGGGGTCCATCAACACAAGGTCGGCTGGTCCGGTTAGGCTGTCGATGGCGTAAACAATGCCACCATTTTTCATCGGCACGGCGGCTGTGATATTACCGCGCTCGGTCAGTCGGGTGACATTGCCTTTAAGGTCGACCCTGAACAGCGGATGTTCGAGAGTATCGCCCGCGATCGCGAGCAAACTCTTGCTATCGGCGGCCCAAGCAATCGAACCAATCGAGCGATCCCATTTATCTGTGAGCGCCGTGACCTTGCCTGACTTGACTTCCATCAATTTCAGAACCAGCCGGTCGGCCTCATACGCCGCCCGCGCCATCGAGGTCCAAGCGAGCCATTTACCGTCGGGCGAAGCTGCGGGGGTTGTATCGGTGCCGGCATTGCTGGCGGTCAGATTAATTGGTAATCCGCCTTGCAAGGCAGAACGGTAGAGGTCGAGATTGGTCGATTTGGCTTCTTCCGCATCAGCCTTGCGAAGTGCGAAAATGACGGAGCTGCTGTCGGCGCTCCAGCTTACCTCTTCGCCGCCGCCAAACGGTTTCGATGGCGAGTCGCCGACCAAGTCGCCGTCCATCGCTTTGGGTGTGCCAAGTTTACCATCGGCTCCAAGCACCGAGGTAAAGATTCGGCTGTAATTGCCCGGCGTTTCCCATGCGTCCCAGTGGCGCACCATCAACTGGTCATATTCGCGGCCGGTTCCGGGGCCCGGCTTCGACGTATCACCGTCTTTGTCACAGCCGAATTCCATGCAATCGCGCGCAACATCGCCCCAGACCGCAAATTTCATCCCGTCGGGGGAGATTTTGAAACCTGCTACATCGGTTTTGAAATTGCTTGCCTGCACCACCTTGCCGCTAGCAATCGTGTAGCGCCATATCTGGTCGGACCCGCTTTCGTTGCTGATGTAGAAAATGCTTTTACCGTCGGGTGAAAAGGCAGGGTCATGCTCGTTCTTGTCGGGCTTCGATGCGAACTTGACCGGTTGAGCGGCGACGTCACCGAGTTTGAGCATGTATAGGTCGGTTTTGCCCTTGTTCGCCTCAAGATCGGTCTCGCGCAATTGATAGGCGGCCATCGTTCCGTCTGGCGATGCGGCGGGCGCGGAGAGCCGCTTCAGTGTCGCTAGGTCGGTTTCGGTCATCGGACGGGCGAAAGCGGGTGAAAACGTTGCCGAAGCCGATAGCGCGATTACGGAAATGGCAGCGAATTTAAGTGAGTTTTTCATATCGCGAAGGCTAATCGCGGTTGTCGGCAGGCGCAAGAAAATTGCGGCAGTGAGTTGCATAATAATCAACTATCTTGTCTACTAAATCAATTGAGTTTATTCCGGCGCAGGCTATTTGACCGCCAGAACAAAAAATAACGGATGCCTTCGACGGGACGACCCGGCCAATTAACAATGGCTGTTCGGCACATGAAGGAATGAAAC
>JANPAM010000061.1:0-4104 GCA_031429915.1 Sphingomonadales bacterium
AGGTCGAACAGCGCCGCTTCGGCTTCAATTGCACCGCGCATATCATCGGGCGCCTGATGCACCGTACCGTGGAGAAAATCCTCGCTCATTCGCTCAGATAATCACGCCGGAATTCCGAAGTAAAGGCAGCAAAGCGCCCGTCCGATATCGCTGCCCGCATACCCGCCATCAACATCTGGTAGTAATGCAGGTTATGCTGCGTCATCAGCATCGCCCCCAATATCTCGCCCGAGCGGATCAGGTGATGGACATAGGCGCGGGTCCATGTCGTGCAGACCGGGCAAGTGCATTTCTCGTCGAGCGGCCCCTGATCCTCGGCAAATTTGGCGTTGCGGATATTGATCGGGCCGAAGTGCGTGAAGGCTTGTCCGTTGCGGCCAGACCGTGTCGGCAACACACAATCGAACATATCGATCCCGCGCTCGACCGCGCCGACCAGATCGTCGGGCTTGCCAACGCCCATCAGATATCGCGGCTTGTCGGCAGGCAGTTGGTCCGGCGCAAAATCGAGACAACCGAACATCGCCTCCTGCCCCTCGCCGACCGCAAGCCCGCCCACCGCATAGCCGTCAAAGCCAATGTCGGTCAGAGCATCGGCTGAGCGTTTGCGCAGTTCTTCGTCGAGCGAGCCTTGCTGGATACCGAACAATGCCGCTTGCTCTGCATGTTCACCGCCGCCATCAAAGGCATCGCGTGACCGCTTCGCCCAGCGCATCGACAGCTCCATCGATTTGATCGCCTCGTCGCGGCTCACCCCGTTTGCCGGGCATTCGTCAAACGCCATGACGATGTCCGAACCAAGTAGCCGCTGGATTTCCATCGAGCGTTCGGGGCTAAGCATATGCTTCGACCCGTCGAGATGGCTTTGGAAGGATACGCCCTCCTCGGTAATCTTGCGCAGCGCCGAAAGGCTCATCACCTGATAGCCGCCGCTGTCGGTCAATATCGCCCGGTCCCAGCCCGAAAATTTGTGCAATCCGCCAAGCCGCGCAACGCGTTCCGCGCCGGGGCGGAGCATCAGGTGATAGGTGTTGCCAAGAATGATGTCAGCGCCCGTCGCACGCACCTCCGCAGGCCGCATCGCCTTTACCGTGGCAGCGGTACCCACGGGCATGAAGGCGGGCGTGCGAATATCGCCACGCAGCATCGAGATCGTGCCGGTGCGCGCCTTGCCATCGGTGGCGGAAATCGAAAACTGGAATCGCTTGATCATTAAGAGCGCATTAGCATGATGCCAGTTCGATGAAAGGGCATCGTAAACTCTTGACGACGACGGTTTGTAGGCATATTCGAAACGCGTCAGGGCCGACCCATTAGGGTCCGCATCATCCGATGCCAATGAGAGCCGCACAACGGTAATAGCCGTTGAAGTTGAAACCCGAATAACCGGGAGCCGGTGACCGAGTTGGAGTGCGTAAGCGCTCTTGCGAGGTATCGGTAACGCAGCAGCAACCACCTCGTACAGATTTACTGCTGCGGGGATTAGGTATGACACAAAGCAACCACGTTGAATTTGGAGACGTCGTCCGCCGCTTCGGAGAGTTCGAAGCGATGCGGGAAGCCGTTGACGAAATGGATAGCAAAATCATCGACGAAATTACGAGGCTGGTATCTATAAGTGCCGCAAACGCGGGATGGAATTTTGGCTTTGAAGGAGAGGAGTATTTGCGCTGGTGGTTTGCACCATATGAATGGCGACGTACATCGCACGAGCCAAACGGGCCGTATGATTTCGAAATGTATTTCAGTTTGACCCGCGGCGGATTTCCTTGCTCGCAAAATTGGCCGCTGACGCCAAGCTTCCTTGGGCATTTGCTCGGATGGAATAATAGTCGCCTCGTAATCCGCTGTTTCATACATCGAATGAGGACAACAAGCTTTATCGAGTTGCTCACCGAACGTCCCGACATATTGACGCCAATGGTCGATTTGAAATGGGAGTTCGACGAAACCGAGGGTTATCTAGAATATCCCTTAAATTTTTCGTCGATCGAGATAACTCAAGCGCTTGATCATTCAGACCTCGGATTTGCTCTTCAGCCAATTGCATCGGCCGTTGAATTGTTGACATCAGATCTGAAAACGGCGTTATTCGCTAAATTGTTAAGGCAAGGCGTCTTGAAATTAAACGAAAAACGTTTGATCAGTGAAAGAAAGGCTCATTCCAGATGGTCAGAGTGACGCGATTAGAACAAATAATGGACACGATTTAAGCAATTTGTCGGTCTTCAAAGGTTGTATGCTTTAAAGTAGGGTATACAAGCCAGTCAGTGCAAGAGCGTGCAGGTCAGTACCGCAATGACGGTAAATGGAACCACTTTGTGGCGGTGGCTGATAAGTTGTCCCAAGACGATGCTCTAAAGTTGGAAAAAGACATTTTTGAGCGCATCAAAATGGCCAAAGGTCCAATTAACCGTAAATATAATCAAAAGCTTTTAGCGAAGAAACACCGAAAAAGTTCGGGTGGTAAAGCCGATGACTTACAAAAGGGGCACACCGTCTACATTGCTTGGGCTGATGAAAACGGTTATAATCCTAACGCGGACGAATGAAAGGAGGGGTGAGATAGTAGGCATTCTCGGGCTTCCTTCTTGCGAACGATACCCCCATATAGCGGTGATGACTTACACAGACCCACGCTCCTATCTCTACCAAGACGGCTTGCTCGATCCCGATAGCGCGCAGCGCATTACGCGCGAGGCGTTGAAGAACTGCGACGACGGCGAGCTTTACCTGCAATATAGCGCGGCCGAGAGTTTCGGTTTCGACGATGGTCGTCTGAAAATGGCGGATTATTCGACCGGGTCTGGCTTTGGCCTTCGCGGTGTGTCGGGCGAGATGACGGGGTTCAGCCACGCCAACGATATGAGCGAAGCTGCGATCCGCCGGGCTGGCGAGACATTGAAGCTGCTTGATCCGACGAAGGACCAGAAAGCAGCCCCGCCGCGCAAGAACAACCGGCATCTCTACACCGACGGCAATCCGCTCGAACTCGTGCCGTTCGCCGAGAAGGTGGCTCTGTGCCAGCAGATCGACGCCGCCGCCCGCGCGCGTGACCCGCGCGTCGCTCAGGTCAGCGTCAGTCTGTCGGGCAGCTGGACCGTCGTCGAAATCGTCCGCGCCGACGGCTTTGTCGCGACCGACGTCCGGCCTTTGGTTCGGTTGAACGTCAGCATCGTCGCCGAAGAAAATGGCCGCCGCGAAACCGGGTCTTATGGTTTTGGCGGACGCTATCTCTACGGGAAATTGTTCGAGGATGAGCAGTGGGACCACGCGATTGACGAGGCGCTGGCACAGGCACTGGTCAATCTGCGTTCTGTCGCGGCACCCGCTGGGGAAATGACCGTGTTGCTCGGCCCTGGCTGGCCTGGCGTGTTGTTGCATGAAGCAGTCGGCCACGGACTCGAAGGCGACTTCAACCGCAAAGGCTCATCGGCATTTTCGGGCAAGATCGGCCAGCGAGTGGCGGCCCCCGGTGTTACCGTGGTCGACGACGGCACGATGGCCAACCGGCGCGGTTCGCTCTCCATCGACGACGAAGGCACGCCGACTCAGGAGAATGTCCTGATCGAGGACGGCATCTTGAAGGCCTATATGCAGGACCGGATGAACGCTCGACTGATGGGGGTTGAGCCGACAGGCAACGGACGCCGCGAGAGCTTTGCCCATGCGCCGATGCCGCGAATGACCAACACCTTCATGCGCGGTGGCAACGACGATCCAGCCGAACTTTTGAGCCGAGTCAAAAACGGCATTTTCGCCAAGAGCTTCGGTGGCGGTCAGGTCGATATCGTGTCGGGCAAGTTCGTGTTCAGCTGCACCGAGGCGTATCTGGTCAAAGATGGCAAACTGGGTGACCCGATCAAAGGCGCGACTTTGATCGGTGACGGCCCGACTGTGCTTAACAAGGTCATCGGCCTCGGCAACGACATGGCGCTCGACGAAGGCATCGGCGTCTGCGGCAAGGCGGGGCAGAGCTTGCCAGCGGGGGTAGGCCAGCCGACGACGTTGGTCAGCGCGCTGACCGTTGGCGGGACCGCTGGCTGACCCTTGGCATTGTTCGATCTATCCCGATTCCGGGGACGTCCTGCTAAGGTTGCGCTG
>JANPAM010000062.1:0-6778 GCA_031429915.1 Sphingomonadales bacterium
GTCGTCAGCCGACAGTCTGCTTTTGGGCTGCGACGGTGAATGTATCTGTCATATCGGCTAAAGTTCACCTTCGCCCAGTAAGCAAATTCGAGCATCGCCGCCTAAAGCAGCTAGGGTAATTGCATCACCGTCACGCCTGCCGACCAGATGAAGTGTTTCGCCTGTAAAAGCGGGAGACTGGGCGCGGAAGTCAAAGGTTTTTACCTGGTTGCAGCCAAATTTTCGTTCCGAAAGATTTAACAAAAGGCTAGCCATCAGTGGGCCGTGCACCACCAGCCCGCGATAACCTTCTTCGACCATTGCATAGGGCGCGTCATAATGAATGCGGTGGCTGTTGAACGTTATAGCAGAAAACCGGAACAGCAGCGCCTCATTTGGTGTCAGGCTGCGATGGAAATCCCATTTTTTGAAGTCAGGTTCTTTGGTTGCGGGACAGGGCGCTGCGGACGCAGTCGTAGCCTCACGGTAGACCAGTGTTTGCATCTCGTTGACCGATATTTCCCCCGCTGCACTAGTTTTATGCGCGATATCGACAAAAACCAGCCGGCCGGTGCTACCGTGCTTTTCGATAATTGACGCTATTGTGGAAATGCGCTCAATTTCGGCGCCGATCCTTATAGGTGACAAAAATTCAACTTTGCTCGAAGCCCACATGCGACGGGGCAGGGTAATGGGAGGCATGAAGCTATTCGGACGGTCATTGCGCAGCGGATGTCCGTCGCACCCCAGTTCTGCAGTCGCGGCATTTGGAGTGCATAATATCCAGTGGATCGCTTGCGGGGCAATGTCGCCAGTTTCATTGCTGTCGAGCGTCGCGCGGAACCGGTTGAGCAGAGCGGGCGTGAGCCGGTCCCGCTGAATGATACTGCGCCCTACCCAGTTATCCCATTCACTCATCAATAACTCCTCGGTAACCCGAGGACATGCTCTGCTAAATAGGATAGGATCAGGTTCGTACTAATCGGCGCAACCTGATACAGCCTTGTCTCGCGATATTTACGTTCGATGTCATATTCTACGGCAAATCCGAACCCGCCGTGCGTCTGAATACACGCGTCACCTGCAGCAAAGCTGGCCTCGGCTGCAAGCATTTTGGCCATATTGGCTTCCTCGCCGCAATTATCTCCCGCTTCATATTTCCGCAGACCCTCGTAGACCAGTAACTCGGCGGCACGCATCTGGGTGTAGGCGCGCGCAATTGGAAACTGCACACCCTGGTTCTGACCAATAGGACGCCCAAAGACGTGTCGTTCCTTGGCATAGGCGGTGGCTTTTTCGATAAACCACTTGGCATCGCCCACACACTCCGCCGCGATCAGCAGCCGCTCGGCGTTCATACCCGACAGAATGTAGCGAAATCCTTTGCCTTCCTCACCAATCAGGTTTGCCACCGGGACAACCATATTGTCGAAAAACACTTCGGTGGTGGCGTGGTTCATCATTGTGTCGATTGGGCGGATGGTCAGCGTGCCTGCCGCAAGCGCTACTTTCATGTCAACAAGGAAGACCGAAAGTCCGTCGGTTCGGCTCGCAGCCTCCTCCTTGGTTGTAGTGCGGGCGAGAAGCAGCATCAGGTCGCTATGTTCAGCGCGGCTGGTCCAGATTTTCTGGCCGTTGATGATGTAGCAATCGGCATCCTTTTTGGCAGTAGTCTTCAGCGAAAGAGTATCGGTGCCGCTGGTTGGCTCGGTTACGCCAAAGGCTTGCAGCCGCAACTCTCCGGTAGCGATCTTGGGCAAATAAGCAGACTTTTGCGCGTCGGAACCATGACGCAAAACTGTGCCCATGATATACATTTGCGCGTGTACCGCACCGCCATTGCAACCCTGTTTCTGAATTTCCTCAAGAATTGCCGCAGCGGCTGAAATTGGCAGGCCTGCACCGCCAAATTCTTCTGGGATCAAGGCGGCGAGATACCCTGCCTCGCCCAGTGCCGCCACAAATTCGCTCGGGTAGGCGCGATGCTTGTCTTTCTCGCGCCAATATTCACCCGGATATTGCGCGCACAGCTTGGCAACTTCAGCGCGGATATTGGTGTACGCTTCAGCCATTAGTTTCTTTCCATTCCTTTGCCCTGCAATATACCGCGCGCAATCAACTGGGCTTGAATTTCTGCAGAACCTTCGAAAATGTTGAGGATCCGAGCGTCACACAGCACCCGACTGATTTCATATTCCAGCGCATAGCCATTGCCGCCGTGTATCTGCAACGAAGCATCGGCGTTAGCCCATGCAACACGCGCGGCGAGCATTTTGGCCATGCCTGCTTCTATATCACAGCGTTTTCCTGAATCTTTGGCACGCGCTGCGAAGTAAGTGAGTTCACGCGCCATCACCGTATCGGTCACCATCATAGCCAATTTATCCCCCACCCGCGGGAAGTTGATGATCCGCTGGCCAAATTGTTTACGGTTAAGTGCATAAGCCAGCCCCAGCTCAAAGGCACGGCGGGCAACACCCACAGCGCGGGCAGCAGTCTGAACCCGCGCGCCTTCAAATGTCCGCATCAATTGTTTGAAGCCCTGACCCTGTTCGCCGCCAAGCAAAGCTTCGGCGGGCGCCAGCATCGCATCAAACTGCAACGCATATTCACGCATACCGCGATAGCCGAGCACTTCGATCTCGCTGCCCGTCATGCCGTCCGCCGGAAAAGGATTTTCCGTCGATCCGCGTGGTTTAGGGACCAGCAACATGGAGAGGCCCGCATAACCCCTAACGTCCGGTAAAGTGCGCGCCATCATGGTCATCAAATCGGTCCGCGCAGCGTGGGTGATCCATGTTTTCGCGCCGCTGATTTCCCAGCCATTGTCGGATTGCGTAGCACGGGTCTGGAGGCTGGCCATGTCGGAACCAGTGTCGGGTTCGGTGAAGACCGCAGTGGGCAGCACTTCGCCGCTTGCGATTTTCGGCAGCCAATGGGCTTTTTGAGCGAGCGTGCCGCCGAACATAATGAGCTCACCCGCAATCTCGCTCCGGGTGCCGAGCGACCCTGCCCCAATCCAGCCGCGTGACAATTCTTCGGTTATGACGCACATGACGAGCTTGCCCAAACCCAACCCGCCATATTCTTCGGCAATGCAAACGCCAAATGTTCCAAGTGCCGCCATTTCGGATATTAGTTCGTCCGGGATCAAAGCGTTATCGAGGTGCCATTTATGGGCGTGTGGCAGGATGCGGGTATCGGCGAAGCGGCGATATTGGTCGCGAACGGAATCAAGCAGTTCGTCGTCAAACCGGTCGGATATCTGTGCGCCATCGCATAGCAAAGCTACTAGTGCAGCGCGGTTCTCCGCCGTGTTGCCTTTTGCGGCCGCGAGCAGGGCCGGGACATGGGCTTCGAGTCCGAAGTCGGCGGGGCGAATGAATTCATTTTGGCTCATCGGCAAACCACCGGCAAGCTGAGCCAGTGTTTCACCAGTACCGATTGCGACCACCAATGCTTCGGCGTCACCCGTCTGCTTTTGGCTCCACGCATGCAACGCCCGCAGCGCTTCAATGGCCGTCGCAATCCACGCCAGACCGTGCGCCGCATGTTGCTCAGTATCGATCGAAAGTACCGCAATGCGGGCACGCACCACGTCGCGCGCGGCAGCGGCGTACACCAAGGCCGTATCAAGCGCATCGCTCATGCTTGTTTTACCGTCCCAGCGTCAATCAATGCGGCTATCTGTCCACTGGAAAGGCCCAGCCGTTCGGCAAGTATCTCTTCGGTGTTGCTGCCGTTTACGGGGGCGGACTTCGGTGCCTGGCGTTCCATCTGCGGCACAGTCGCAAAGCTGCCTGCTGCGGGATAATCAAACCCCGAGGGATTCGGTGCGGACCCAAAAATGGGATTTTTGGCAACCAAAGCCGGATCATTCACTGCATCCTGCATCGTCCGGTAGGCTGAGTGGACGATGCCGCCAGCATCGAACGCCGTGGCGAGATCAGCATGGCCGCGCGAAGCGATTGCTACCTCAAACATCGGGAAAAGCGCATCGCGGTGGGCGAAGCGGCAGCCATCATCTGAGGCAAAGCTGACACCGCATCTGGTTTCCAACGCTGCCACCGCGCTTTCGAGCTTAAGCGCTACGACAAGATTTGCCCACTGGCGCGGGGTCACCACGACAATCATTGTTCGTACATTATCGGCGGTGACAAAGTCTCGCCCGAACAGACCGTACACCGCATTACCCAACCGCGGCCGGTTGGCACCCGAAAAGAGCACCTCTGCAATCCCGCCCAGATTAGCAACTGTGCCAATAGCTACATCGGACAGGGGGATGCGCACTTCGCTGCCTTTGCCACATTGTTCGCGGTGACGGATCGCGGCGAGCATCGCAAAAGCAGCATAAGCGCCGGTTAGCAAATCCCATGCGGGCAACACATGGTTGACGGGGTCTGGACCTGTACCGGTCAACATAGGGTAGCCGACGCTGTTGTTGACGGTATAATCAAGTGCAGGCGAACCATCGGCCCAGCCCATCACCCGAACCGTGACCAATTCCGGATAACCTGCGGAGAGCTTGGTATGCGAAAGAAAACCATCCGCCGGAAAGTTAGTCACAAGCTGGCCGGTTTTACGCACGAGTTCCTTCAAAAGCTCACGACCTTGCGGCGACGACAGATCCAGCGCCACCGATTTTTTGGATCGGTTGAGATTCTCCCAATAGAGCGAATTGTTGTCCTCCGTCACCGGCCAACGGTGAAAATCCGGGCCTCCGCCAATCTGGTCCACACGGATTACCTCCGCCCCCATCTGCGCCAGATACAGTCCCGCGCTAGGCGAAGCTACAAAGCTTGAGGCTTCAATGACCGAAAGGTTGTTTAAGAGCGGATACACGGTTCGAACACTCCTTCATGCCGCTGGATCATTGTCAACAATTTCGCAAGCCCGGCTGACGTTTGTAACCTAGCCGTATGCTGCTGCGTGGAGACTATTGATGACATACTCGCGCAATCCTGCGCGGCATGACGGCTAGCTCCTATGCCAGCCCGCTTGCGCAACGAGTATTCTATGTCAGTTGACCGCTTCTTATCTCTTTAGCAATTCAGCCCGCAATACGGAAAGGCTGAAAATCGGCCGGAATGGGAAATCCGATTTCGTGCGGCCTTAAGGGTGGAAGACGGACATCCCGAGGCAAAGCTTCAATCTTCGAAAGGCGGCCCCGCTATACCCGTTTGACAGGGTTAACTTTCTTAGCCACCAATTATAAACAGAATCGGGGGACATAATGAAGCGTTTACTTATCACTGCGTCGGCACTGCTATCAACCACGGCTGCGACGGCTCAGACCGCGCCACATGAGCCCCAGGCCCGCGCTATCTTTGACCGTATTGTTGGCTTTCGAACCGCCGAAGGGCACAAACAAGTGCCGGCTATGGCCACCTATCTGGTCGATACCCTGCGTGCTGGCGGGGTGACCGCGGACGATATCGTGATGCTGCCCAAGGGCGAGACGACCGGCATGCTTGTCAGAATTTTGGGAAGAGACCCAACCGCGCGGCCGATACTGTTCTCGGCTCATATGGACGTGGTCGACGCAAGGCCGGAAGATTGGGACCGATACCCATATAAGTTGGTTGAAGAGAACGGCACCCTCTATGGCCGCGGCACGCTTGACAACAAGGCTGGGGTCACGGCGCTTGCTTCTACGATCTTGCGCATGAAGAAGGCGGGCGCAAAGCCGCGCAGAACTTTGGTTTTCGCTTTCGTCGGCGACGAGGAAACCGGCCTTGATGAAGCCGATGGAACGACGCGCCAAGTTGCTGCGCATCCATGGGTTCGTAATGCTGAGTTTGCAATAAACACGGACGCTGGTGGCGGTTTGATTGGCCCGGATGGCAAGCCCCTCATTTACCTCGTGCAGGGTGCTGAGAAGACATACGCCACCTTCGAAATTTTATTTACCAATCCGGGCGGACACAGCTCCCGCCCGCGGGCGGACGATAATGCGATTGCAGATTTATCTCGCGCTCTAATTAAGATCTCTGACTATCGCTTTCCCGTTCAATCGAGCGCTCTTACCCGTGCGTATCTTGGCGCAGTCGGTAAGGTTACGCCAGGCGCTGAGGGAGAAGCGCTTCGGGCTTTTGCCGCTAATCCCGACGACCAAGCTGCGGCCGACACCATCTGGAAGAGTCCGGAATTCGTTGGCACCACACGCACGACCTGTGTCCCCACTATGATCGAAGCTGGGCATGCGGAAAACGCATTGCCTCAACGTGCCTTAGCAAAGGTAAACTGCCGGATATTTCCCGACGTACCTGTGGAGGATATCCGTCGGGAGCTAATCCGCATTGTCGGTGACCCAAAGGTCAAGATCAGTGTTATAGGTAAGCCGCAGCTGTCTCGGGCCTCTGTACTGACACCCGAGATCGAGGCGGCGATCACGCGATCAATCCGTAAGCTATACCCAGGCGTGGTTGTCAGCCCCTATCTTGAGTCCGGTGGCACCGACGGTCTCGTTTACCGCGCTGCTGGCATTCCAACGTTCGCAAGCTCAGGTGTTTTCATAAAGGCGGACGAGATGTTTGCTCATGGCAAGAACGAGCGTGTGCCAGTGAAAAGCTTTTACGAAGGCGTACGGCATCTCCATGATCTGGCCACGGAGATCGGCGGGAAGTAGCTGGTAATCACAGATCGTTCTCCGAAAATCCATGCTCCTAGCGCTCCGGGATGCGGCAGCTTCTGGGCCGGGAGCGGACAGGCAGCTTTCGGATCGACAAGCGCGTAAAGCGGAACTTCAGCAAGCGACCATCGGCTGCCAAGCGGCTTCCGACGGTCCCGACATCCGCGC
>JANPAM010000063.1:0-17863 GCA_031429915.1 Sphingomonadales bacterium
CCGGAAGCGTGAACCCATCATATTCGCGGTCAGCCTCAAGCGCGCGGGTCATCGTCCGCCCGCCTTTGTCGAACGCCGCGACCAAGTCGCCACGCATCAGCCCGAGCCAGTTGGTGTATGCCGCGACCTTGTCCTCCGCATCTACCGCTGCTACGGAATCCTCAAGATCTACGATAGTCGTCAGTGCGGCTTCAAGGATAACATCGGCAATACCGAGATCGTCGGTAGCGCCAATCGGGTGGGTCGGATCGACCAGTATTTCAATGTGCAACCCGTTCTGTTTGAACAGATAGCGTTGCGTCGTGTTCGATCCAGTTTTTGCAACAAAATACGGTGAGCTTCCGCCTTGCAACGCTGCCGCCCAGCCGGGAATCGTGTCGTTCAGGAACTGCCTCGCATAGGCAACTACTGCCGAGCCACGCTCAGCGTCATAACCGCCGGGCCTCGCAGCCGGAGCATCGAGAACATCGGTGCCATAAAGCGCATCATAAAGGCTGCCCCAGCGTGCATTTGCGGCGTTGAGGACGAAACGGTCGTTGAGGCTTGGCACCACTAGCTGCGGCCCCGCCATCGTCGCAATTTCGGGATCAACATTAATGGTACCGATTGCGAATGGAGCTGGCTCTGGAAACAGATACGCGATCTCGCGCAGAAAGCCCTGATAGGCCGCCATATCTGCAATCGGACCGGGGTTTGCTTTGTGCCAGTCGTCCAGCTTCGCCTGCATTTCGTCGCGCTGCGCAAGCAGATGACGGTTGACCGGGACAAACCGGGTCAGAATATCGGCGAAACCTTGCCACAGCGCTTCTGTCGCAATGCCAGTTCCGGCAAGCGCCTTGGTCTCAACAAACTGCGCCAGCTGTTCTGCGACTTGCAGGTTTGCCCGAAGTACATATTTGGTCATAAATTGGCTCCAATATTTTGTGGTGCCTGGGGAGATGCTTATTGTTGCGCTTCCACTAGCTCCTGTTGCGCCAGCGCAAAAGCGAAATATAAATTTGAACGATTAATCCAGATTGGTTCCGGTAGCCGTTGACGCATATCAACGAAAAGAAGTTACTTGCGGCCGATTTGCGCTTATGCAAATTGGCTGAGCGGGGGCATCGCAAGGATGCTGGGAATTTTTAGCTGTGATTGAATACAGGGTCGAAGTCGCATATTTTTTAATCGCAAGCATATTGCTTGTTGCGACGGTTTTTGTGTGGCGCTTTCTAAGAAGGCGTAAGCAAGTAAAGAACAGGATGTTGGGCAGGGGTAAAGCTACGGAAACCCGGAATGATCCATAGGATCATTCGGCATAGTTGTCCGCCATATAGGCAAGCGATGCGCGACACAATTCTTCCAACACCGCCTCGTCGATATCGGACAGTCGTTTGATGTACAGGCACGACTTGCCGGTTTTGTGCTTGCCCAGTCGAGCCATCAGTTCGGCATATCCCGCGAACCCGTCGACGATGTAAAGCACGGTGTTACCTTTGCGCGGTGAAAAGCCGATCCGGGCCATATCACCCTCATGACCGCTTTCGTATTTATAGTGATATTGCCCGAAGCCGATGATGCTTGGGCCCCACATTTTCGGCGGTTGGCCGGATAGCCGCTCCATCATAGCTAAGATTTTTTTTGTATCGACGCGCTGACTTTCATCGGCAACAGCTTCGATAAATTCATCCACGCTCACCGGCGTCGGCTTGGTCTTTATTTCGTATTTTGCCATGATGGGCCTCCTCCCCCGATAGCTTATCGCCTTGTCGCTGGTTGTCCAGAATGCTAGCCGCCCCCGCAATAGGTTTGCGATGAAAGTGCTGTCATGAAAGATTCGGTCAAAAAAGTTGTTCTTGCCTATTCGGGCGGCCTCGACACCAGCGTCATCCTGAAATGGCTGCAGGTCGAATATGGTTGCGAGGTTGTGACCTTCACGGCCGATCTGGGGCAGGGCGAGGAACTTGGACCGGCGCGCGAGAAAGCAGTGCTAATGGGCGTGCCAGAGCACAATATCTATATCGACGACCTACGCGAAGAGTTTGTCCGCGATTTCGTTTTCCCGATGATGCGGGCAAATGCGCGGTATGAGGGCGATTATCTGCTCGGCACGTCGATTGCGCGGCCGTTGATTTCGAAACGGCTGGTCGAGATAGCGGCCGAAACCGGAGCCGATGCAATCGCGCACGGAGCGACTGGCAAGGGCAATGACCAGGTTCGCTTCGAACTTTCGGCTTATGCGCTCAATCCCGACATCAAGGTCATCGCACCGTGGCGCGAATGGGATTTGACCAGCAGAACACGCTTGATCGAATGGGCCGAGCAGCACCAAATTTCCGTCCCCAAGGACAAGCGCGGCGAGAGTCCTTTTTCGACCGACGCCAATCTGCTGCACACGTCGAGCGAGGGCAAGGTGCTCGAAAATCCATGGGACGAGACGCCCGACTATGTCTATTCGCGCACCGTGAATCCCGAGGATGCGCCCGATACGCCCGAGTATATCACCGTGGAATTCGAAAAGGGCGACGGTGTCGCCTTGAACGGCGAGGCAATGTCGCCCGCGACTTTGCTGTCGGCGCTTAACGAACTTGGTCGCAAGCATGGCATTGGTCGGTTAGACCTCGTCGAAAACCGCTTCGTCGGAATGAAGTCGCGCGGCATGTATGAAACACCAGGCGGTGAAATCTACGCCCGCGCGCATCGCGGAATCGAGAGCATTACGCTCGACCGCGGTGCCGCGCACTTGAAAGACGAGCTGATGCCGAAATATGCCGAGCTGATCTACAACGGCTTCTGGTTCTCGCCAGAGCGCGAGATGCTGCAGGCAGCGATTGACCATAGTCAGGAGCATGTTTCGGGCACAGTGCGGTTGAAGCTGTATAAGGGTATGGCGAGTGTTGTCGGGCGCAAGTCGCCGAACAGCCTCTACAGCGAAAAGGTCGTGACTTTCGAAGACGACGCCGGTGCCTATGATCAAAAAGACGCGGCTGGCTTTATCAAACTGAACGCACTTCGATTGCGGTTACTGGGACAGCGGAAAACCTAACCGCTTTCACGCATTTCTTAACCAAATTCGGCTAAGTCGGAGCTGTGAAAAGTCGCGCCGTCAATTATGCCGATCCCCGGCCTGTGTCCGCCGTAAGCACTGCTGTCGGCCTCAGCGGGCTTATTGGGCTTGCACTCGCGGTAGTTATTGCTCGCAATTTTGGCAGTATCGGCGCGGCGCTGGGATTCGCTGGTTGGCCTCAATTGGCGGACGGCCCATATTCGGCAATGGTAGCGCTTGTGTTTTGCGGCCTGCCAATGGTGCTTTGGTCGCTGCTGGTGGACAAGGTTCACCGGCGCGCCTCGACCGGCATTGACTGGACCCTCAAGCGCCCGGTCGCCGAGGTGCTTGACGACAGCATAATCAAGATTGCCGGGTTGTGGGGCACATGGGCCGTGATCGCGAGCATATATGCGCTCTGTCGTTTCTACTGGGATGGCAATTATTTGTTCTCGATGCAGATGTTTCAGACAGCCGCAATTCCCTTAATCATACTCTCGGTGCCTTATGTCGTCTGGCTCGACCGCTATCTCGTCCACTCGCGCGATGGCGCATGGCATTTGGGCGCATGGATCGCTGGCCGGGCCGATTGGGAAGCCCAAGAGATTTTCCACCATCTTCGCGCCTGGGCAGTGAAGGGCTTTTTCCTCGCCTTCATGATTTCAATAGTGCCCGGCGGCTTCCGCGATATCGTCAACATGGATTTCGCCGCGGTCGCCAGCAACCCGGTGCTGCTCGCGAGTGCACTCATTACTGCAATGTTTCTGGTCGACGTCCAGTTTGCCACCGTCGGTTACCTGCTGACGATGAAGCCGCTCGACGCGCATATTCGAACCGCGAACCCATATCTGGCGGGATGGGTCGCGGCGCTCATGTGCTACCCGCCGTTCATCATGATGAACAATGGCGGGCCGCTCGATTATCACATCGGTACGAGTGACTGGGCGCACTGGTTTGCAGGGCAGACCGCGTTGCTGTGGGTGTGGGGCGGGTTGTTGGTGCTTCTAACCGGCATCTACGCGTGGGCGACAGTTGCATTCGGGCTGCGCTTTTCCAATCTCACTCACCGCGGGATACTGACTCACGGGCCTTATGCTTGGTCTAAGCATCCCGCCTACCTAAGCAAAAACGCCTATTGGTGGCTGGCAACAATGCCCTTCCTCGTTACTACGGGCAGCACCGCTGACATGATCCGCAATACTGCCATCCTCGCCTTAGTGAGCGGCATCTATTACTGGCGCGCCCGGACCGAAGAAAAGCATCTGGGCGACGACCCGGCCTACGCCGAATATGCCGATTGGATGCAGCGCAATGCAATGGTTCCCCGATTATTTGCGGTACTTCGCGGTCTGGCTGGCAACCGGTTGCGCAAGAGCGGCGAAGTGCAACCCGCTGAGTAAGCTTTAACTGCACAATTAAATCTGATATTCTTCTTTGAGACAGAGGAGAGTCGGCATGCATGATCTGGTAATTCGTG
The DNA here is from genome assembly GCA_031429915.1 of Sphingomonadales bacterium. GTDB lineage: Bacteria > Pseudomonadota > Alphaproteobacteria > Sphingomonadales > Sphingomonadaceae > Sphingorhabdus_B. Next base: position 4,503 of record JANPAM010000063.1, read on the forward strand.
GCGGCACTGTGGTTGATGGAACTGGCGCACCGAGCTTTGTCGCCGATGTCGCGGTAGATGGGGGCGTCATCACCGCGATCGGCCACATCAGCACCCAAGGCCGCAAGGAGATCGACGCCGCTGGCAAAATCGTCACCCCCGGCTTTGTCGACATCCACACGCATTACGACGGGCAAGCGACGTGGGACAGCGAGATGGCTCCTTCGAGTTGGCACGGCGTCACCACCGTTGTCATGGGCAATTGCGGCGTGGGCTTTGCGCCGGCCAAGCCAGACAAGCATGACTGGCTAATCGGGCTGATGGAGGGTGTCGAGGATATTCCCGGAACCGCATTGGCCGAAGGCATGACGTGGGATTGGGAGACTTTTCCCGAGTATCTGGACGCACTCGAACGCCGTCCGCGCACCATCGATGTAGCGACTCATGTGCCGCACGGCGCGGTGCGCGCTTATGTGCTGGGTGATCGCGAAATGCCGGGGGCGGTTCCGACGCCGGAGGACATCGCCGAAATGTCGCGTATAGTTGAAGAAGGCATTCGCGCGGGTGCGCTTGGATTTTCTACGTCTCGCACCGTGCTCCACAAATCAATTGATGGGGAACTGGTACCCGGCACCACCGCGACCAAGGAAGAACTGATCGGCATTGGCCGGGCGATGGGCCGCGTCGGCTATGGCGTGTTCGAAATGGCGAGCGATATGAAACGCGAATGGGACGAGTTCGGCTGGATGGGCGCACTCAGCCGCGAGACCGGGCTGCCGGTGACCTTTGCGGCACTGCAATCCATCGCCAAGGAAATGCCGCTCGAGGAACAGATTTCCTCAATGATCGCCGAGAACGACAATGGCGCGAATATCGTCGCTCAGATTGCCCTGCGTGGGAACGGCGTAATCATGGCGTGGCAGGGGACAGCGCATCCGTTCCGGTTCAAACCGGCTTGGGCGGAGATTGAGGGTTTGCCGTGGGATGAGCAACTCGCCCGGTTGAAAGACCCGGCGTTCCGCACGCGAATGATATCCGAAGAATCGGTATTCCCCGAAAGCGATATTATCGACTTCTTGCGGATCGTGGCTGGCGGATGGCCAGTACATTTTGAAATGGGACCGGATTTCAACTATGAACCGACCCAAGCCGAGAGCATATTGGCCAAAGCGACGACGGCTGGCGTGACCCCGGCGGAGTACACCTACGACTTGTTAATGACCGACGAAGGCACCGGCCTAATCTATTTCCCAATCCTCAATTACCGAGACGGTAATCTGAACTTCCTCGAAGAATTGCAGACACGCGATGACTGCGTGAACAGCCTGTCCGACGGTGGCGCGCACTGCGGCACGATCTGCGATGCAGCCAGCCCTACCTTTATGTTACAACACTGGGTTCGCGACCGGGCGGGCAAGCGGATAACCCTTGAAAACGCAATCAAGCGCCAATGCCATGATACGGCACGTCTTTACGGGTTGAACGACCGTGGGCTGGTGAAGCCGGGCTACCTAGCAGACCTCAATGTCATCGACATGGACCGGCTGAAACTCGGCACGCCTTGGCTCGCATTCGACCTGCCCGCGGGTGGTCGACGGTTGCTGCAAAAAGCAGACGGTTATGTCGCGACGGTCAAGTCGGGCGTTGTGACCTTCCGCGAAGGCGCAATGACCGGCGCGCTACCCGGCGGCGTCATTCGGGGTCCGCAAAATGTTGTGATGGTTGAGGCTGCGGAATAGTTCATTCGCTTACATCGACATCGACATCACTACTACTACTCGGCGGCATCATTACGATATTTTTCGATGTGGCAGCAGTAAGAAACTTTTTGATCGACTGAGCTGCGACATCGGCAAGTTCGTTTATTTCGGTGATTACACTTTGTGTTTCTTTGCCCCAATGATCTCGGACACGTTCTTCGTCCGAGAGAAGCGTGAATAACTCCTTGGCTCCAATAGTCTGGCAATTGCTACTTAACTTCCTGAAAAAATTTTCAAGATTTTCTGACAATACCATTTTTGCATTCTGAAGATCGGCATCCTGAAAATGCAGCGACGGCTGTCGAATCTCGTAGGATAGCTTCATGGTCGCTTGTAGGTCGCGACCCCACCAGCTGCTGCCGAAGTCATGCTGGTGCAAAAAAGTGATATCGTCGTCCGTCAAAAACGATCTTATGCGCTGGGCAGCCCAAACATCATGTGGCGAGGGCGTTGAGTTGGAAGCTTTATTGTCGCCTAGGTAGAACTCTGAGAAAATCCACATAACTATTGCGGCAATAAATCCGTAAACCAGTTCAGGATCAATGGTAGAAAAATCGCTAGGCCAAAGTGCAACTACGCCGGTCCCCAAAGCCGCGAGGCCAAGGCCTGACCGCACAAGAGCCGTTTTTACCACCGCATTATTTAACCTAAACCCGCATTGGCATTAAGACATAAAGCGCTGGTGACTTATCATTCTCACGGATCAGCGTTGGTGCGCTGGCGTCGGCAAGGTGGAGTTCAACCACATCGCCTTCTATCTCGCTCAAGATATCCATCAGATACCGTGCGTTGAAACCGATTTCGAAGCCGTCGCTGCTATATTGCCCAGACACTTCTTCCGCCGCCGTGCCGTTTTCGGGGCTGGTGACCGATAGCGTTATCTTGTCCTTGTCGAGCGCCATTTTGACCGCGCGGGTTTTTTCGCTGGCGATGGTGGCGACGCGGTCAACGCCCTGCGAGAATGCCTTGGGGTCGATGCGGAGCAGCTTGTCGTTGCCGGTCGGGATAACCCGGCTGTAATCGGGGAATGTGCCGTCGATCAGCTTCGATGTCAGAATTGCGGTGTCGAAGGTGAAGCGGATTTTGCTTGCCGACAGGTCTATCTTGATCGTGTTGCCGCCGCTTTCGTCGAGCAGCTTGCGCACTTCTGCAATACATTTGCGCGGGATGATGATGTCTGGCATGCCTTCGGCACCCTCGGGGCGAGGCAGTGTGATGCGCGCGAGACGGTGACCGTCGGTCGCGGCTGCTTTCAGCACTGGCTCGGGGTCTTCGGACACGTGGAAGAAAATACCGTTAAGATAATAACGCGTTTCTTCGGTCGAAATTGCAAAACGGGTCTTGTCGATAATCTGGATCAGCGACGCGGCGGGCAGCTCGAACGTTGTCGGCAGCTCGCCTTCGGCAATCATCGGGAAATCGTCGCGCGGCAGGGTCGCGAGCGAAAAACGGGCTCGACCTGCGTTGACAGCCATCCGGCCATCGGCGGCGTGCAACTGCACCTGGCTGCCTTCGGGCAATTTGCGCGCGATCTCAAACAATGTGTGCGCTGACACGGTGGTGGCACCGGCCACCTCGACATCAGCTGAGAAAGTTTCGACGATTTGCAAATCGAGATCGGTCGCGGTCAGCTTGATCGTACCGCTCTCGTTCGCTTCGATCAGCACGTTGGACAATATGGGAATGGTATTGCGCCGCTCCACGACCGACTGGACGTGGCTCAGGCTTTTCAGCAGGGTCGCGCGCTCGATTGTGGCTCTCATATTATCGCTCTACCCTGTTTCTAAACGCGCAAGCGCGCAGTCCACTCTCAACAAAATCACCGGTTTGCGGCAATTGTTCATTACCCAATATGCGGGACAGGGCAAGCCGATAGCTTTTGCGTCATGCAATATCCTGTGGAATAAGGCGAAATATGGGGATTTCAACAAACGGTAAGCGGCTTTTCATCGCTCGACACGGCGAGACGGTGTTCAATGCAGTCGGCCGGATGCAGGGCATGGACGCGCACACGCCGCTGACATGGGATGGCTGCGAGCAGGCGGTTCGAATGGGCGAGGCGTTGCGGGGCCATGTCAGTGACCCCGCGTTGCTCAAGCTAGTGGCCAGCCCGAGCGGGCGGACGTTGCAGACTCTGGCGCTGGTTGTGGCTGAAATTCACGCTGATTGGCACAGTCACACAACCGACCGCCGCCTGCGCGAAATAGATGTGGGCGAGTGGGAGGGACAATATTATCGAACGCTGTTTCCCGACATCGGTGCGCTGGTAGATGCCGAGCACAAGCTTTTCAAAATCAAGGCGCCGGGCGGTGAGGACTATGTCGCGGTTGCGGCAAGGTTGAGAGACTGGCTGGACGAGCAGGATTTTGCCAGTGACATGCTGATTATCAGCCACGGTATGACCGCACGGGTGTTACGCGGGCTGCTGCTGGGCGTACCCAATCTGGCCAGTTTCGGCGCGCCGGTCGCGCCGTCGCTTGCGCAGGGCAGCATGGTAATGATCCGCGACGGCGTCGAGGAACTGGTAATCGACGGTGCGGGAATGGGCGAGCGGGCGTGAGAATATGCGCTTGGCTAATCGCAGCTGCGATGCTCGTGGCTCCTGCCAACGCAAAAGACCGTCTTGGCGTCTACCAAAGCTGGGCCGCCTTCCGTGATCCTGCCGCCTCGCGATGTTATGCTATTGCGGCCCCCGAAGAATCTGTCGGCACCGCTACCCGCAAAGCCTATCTCTCCATCGGGTTCTGGCCAAAACGCGGCGTCAGCCACCATATCTATGTCCGTCTGTCACGCGAACGCTCATCGAACAGCGTCATCACATTAAGCGCCGGAGGCCGTCGTTTTCGCTTGAAAGGCGAGGGTAGCGGCGGCTGGGCAACCGACCGCCGGATGGACATGGCAATCATTGCCGCAATGCGCAGCGCCACCTCGCTCAGTGTTGAAAGTATCGGACGAAACGGGCGCTCGATTGTCGATGCTTATGCCTTGCGCGGCGCACCAAGCGCAATTGATGCGGCGGCTTTGGGGTGCGTCAGCAAATAGCGATTGACTTTTCGGTTAATGTGTATAATGCGCACTCATGAGCAGCGCCGACCTCATCCGGCAACTGAAAAAAGCCGGGTGGCATCTGGACAGGGTGCGCGGCTCGCATCATGTTTTTACGCATGCAAAACGCGGCGGACATGTCACCGTGCCGCATCCGAAAAAGGATTTGGGCATAGGTTTAGTTGCCGCCATCCGTAAACAGGCAGGATTATAATATGCGTTATCCCATTGCCATCGAACCCGGAACAGAAACGACTGCTTTTGGTGTGGTCGTTCCCGATTTGCCCGGTTGTTTTTCTGCAGGCGATACGCTCGACGAGGCGATGTCCGGTGCCGAAGAAGCTGCGGCGGCATGGATCGATGCAACGCTCGATGCAGGCGGGGCCATTCCTGCGCCGAGCAGCCTGGATTCGCTTCGGGCTAACAAAGATTTTGCGGGATGGACCTTCGGCGTAATCACGCTCGACCTGGCGTTGCTTGACGACAGTATCGAGCGGGTCAATATCACTTTGCCCAAGCGCGTTCTCAAACGTCTCGACGCATTGGCGAAGGCCGCTGGCGAAAGCAGGTCCGGATTTATTGCACATCTGACTTTGGAAGAACCAAAACAGGCAGCCTAGCTTTTGGGGTGCAGTCCCCTTATATGCCTGGCCATGCAAATTCCCGGCCATATCGATCCCGTAACCATTCCGCGCGCCATCACTCCGCGTGCAGACGGTCGGATCGACCTGATAGGGCTTAGCCATCTGCAAATTCGCGAACTGTTTCTGGAATCGCAGCTCGACCAGAAGGCCGCGAAGCTTCGCTCTAAGCAGGTGTTTCATTGGATATACCACCGGGGCGTGACTTCGTTTGACGCGATGACTGACATTGCCAAAACGATGCGGCCCTGGCTTGCCGACCGGTTTGTTATTGGCCGTCCCGAGGTGGTCGAGGCGCAGGTTTCCACTGACGGCACGCGCAAATGGCTGCTCCGCGCCGACGACGCGCAGGAATATGAAATGGTTTTTATTCCGGACGCAGACCGGGGAACGCTCTGCGTATCGAGCCAGGTCGGCTGCACGCTCAACTGTCGTTTCTGCCACACCGGCACCATGCGGCTGGTGCGCAATTTGACACCGGGCGAGATCGTCGGGCAAGTCATGCTGGCCCGCGATGCCTTGGGCGAATGGCCAAAGGGCAATATGGCGGTCGTTGGCGGCGAATATGCCGATGATGAGGACGACGATACCGGCCATTATACTGCCGATGGCCGGATGCTGACCAACATCGTGCTGATGGGCATGGGCGAGCCGCTCTATAATTTCGATAATGTCCGCGACGCGCTGAAGGTTGTGATGCACGGCGACGGCCTTGCCTTGTCGCGTCGGCGGATCACACTGTCGACTAGTGGCGTTGTACCGATGATGGAGCGGGCGGGTGAGGAAATCGGCGTGAACCTGGCGGTATCGCTTCACGCAGTAACCAAGGAAGTGCGCGACGAACTTGTGCCGATAAACCGCAAATACGGGATCGACGACCTGCTGCGCGCCTGCTCCGAATATCCGGGCGTAGGCAATTCGCGGCGGATAACATTCGAATATGTGATGCTCAAGGACAAGAACGACAGCGATGCCGATGCCGAAGAACTGGTGCGGCTGATCCGTCAGTATAAGTTGCCAGCAAAGGTCAACCTGATCCCGTTCAATCCTTGGCCGGGCAGTCCTTATGAATGTTCGACGCCCGAACGGATCAAGGCGTTTTCAAAACTGATATTTCAGTCAGGCGTTAGCGCGCCGGTTAGGACTCCCAGGGGCCGCGACATCATGGCGGCGTGCGGGCAGTTGAAATCGTCCAGCGAGAAACAGAGCCGTGCAGAACTGGACCGGCTTGCCGAGGAAAAGCAGACAGCTTTGGGCTGAACCTTCAAACAAATATCGCCACCGACTGCATCCCCGTCAGCACCGGTTTGCCGTCGCTGTTCCAGGCTGTCATATACTGGCTGCTCGCGCCTTTCGCGGCATGATGCGTTTCGCTTTCCAGATACCACCAGCCATCTTTGGTCGCAGGCGTGTCGGTCAGCATATTGATTTGCCAGTTCATCGAGCTGACTATGCCCTTCTCGGTCATCAGGCCCATCGCCGATGGTGGCAGGGCATCGCCGATGCAGAGAAGTTCCGCAATATGGTCTAGCCCGTCATGTTCGGTAAACCGGTGCCAACTGGCGAGGCGGTTGGTTGCCAACCCCAGTTCAAGGCGTTTGTCGGGATATTGCATATGGCCGGTGAAAAACTCCGGCGGACCACTGCGGGCGGTATCGGCGCTTGGCACCGGCGGGAAATCCGGGCGCGACAATCCTTCATAATCAAGATGGCTTTGCCGCCGGTTCATGAAGATGAATGTGCACGAAAGCCCGACGCCGTCCGCGCCGATTATTTCCGATTTTACGAAGGCGGTGTTCTTGCCACGCCGGAGCACCGAGGCTGTCACTTCGACTTCACCCGCCAGCGGCCCGACAAAGGCAATCTGCGCCGACTGCAGCGGCGGCAAATCCACGTCGGCAAGCTTCGCCGCCTGATACGCGAGCACCGAGCTCAGCCCGCCATAAGCGGTTCGGCCCTGATGCCAGCTTGGGGGAATTGCGATGCGGTGTGAGGCGGCACCGGGTCGGAACTGGCCGAGAAGTGATACGAGATTCATGAGCCACGCTTAGCGACCGACATTGCCGCTCGCAAGTCAGCCGATAATTGCTCTCCGCGCCGCAACGGGCTACAAGATTGCGTGCGGTGACAAGGAGCAAAGCCGGTTTACAAGTGGGTAGACGTGATTATCGGGGGGGCTGGGTCGATTGCGCCGGACACGATGTCCGCCAGTTTGCTCGTCCGCGTGCTTCGTGCCGCCGTCGACGAAGGTGCCAGTCGTTCTGCGATGCTTGACGCAGTCGGCATCGACGCGGTTCGATTGCGCAACCCGCTTAACCGATTTTCCAGCCAGATTGCGCTTCGCTTTTTTACAGCACTCGAACGTCACTTTTCCGATCCGGCGATAACGCTTCGGATCGCCGAAAAAGCGGGGATGCAGAATTTTTCCGACTTTGGCTACACATCGCGTCTCGCTGCTAATCTGGCGGAGGTAATCAGCGTCAATATCCAGATCCAGGCATTTCGCCAGACGATGTTCACAACCAATTTCGATTTCAGTGGCAAGCCGCCGACATTGCGGTGGCCGCTTCAAACCGGGCTTGTTGATAGCTATGCGGCTGTGATTGAGTTTTCAGCTGCGACCTACGCGCGACTGGCGCGGCAGGTTCTTAATGAACAACCATTGATCGGATACGTGCATTTTCAACATTCAGCACGGTTCGATCCGGCACTTTATGCCCGGGCATTTGGTTGTCCGGTGCATTTTGATATGCCTGAAACCATGATGGAACTAAACGCACAGCAACTGTTCCGGCCTTCCCCACATTCCCACCCCGCACTTTTGCAAGCGGCAGCCGAACGATACCAGCAGCCGGCGGACTGGATGGCTACGGGCCTTCGCCACACCGCGCACAGCTATTTTTATCTGTCGAGCGAACTCGATAAATCGCCGCCGACGCTCGACCGGATGGCGTCGTCTTTTGGAATGACCGAACGCACCCTGCGGCGGAAACTGGTCGAGGAAGGCCATCCGTTTCGTGAACTGCTTGGCCGCGTGCGCGAGGATTTATATGTGCTTTACCAGATGGAAGATAAGCGCAGCCTAAGCGAAATTGCGTTGCTACTTGGCTACAGCGACCTGAGCGCGTTTTCGCGGAACTACAAACGGAAGCATGGAACGCCGCCAAGCAATCGACCGCGTAGCAAAGCCAAGAGGGAAAATGGTGGGCGTAGCAAGGATTGAACTTGCGACCCCTGCGATGTCAACACAGTGCTCTACCACTGAGCTATACGCCCACGCTGCGGCAGCCTCTAGCCGCCGCCTGCGCTTCATTCAAGCCTATTTCAGTTCGCCGTAGCTTTCTTTGGCAAACAGGCGCTCAACCTCAAGCACCAGATCACGCAAGTGGAACGGTTTGGACAGGATTTTGGCGTTTGGCATTGATTCGCCAGCGCGAAGTGCAACGCCGGAAAATCCGGTGATGAACATCACTTCGGTTTGTGGCGACACCTTGCTGCAATGACGCGCGAGTTCGATACCGTCCATTTCGGGCATGACTATATCGGTCAGCAGCAGGTCGAAATGCTCAGCCTCAAGCAAAGGCACCGCCTCGGTCCCGCGATCCACCGCGACGACCTCGTAACCCGATTTTTCAAGCGCTCGAGTCAGATATTCGCGCATCGCTTTTTCATCTTCGGCGAGGAGAATTCTGGTCATTATTTATCCTAAACCTTATGAAGTCGGGCGTATGCGAGTCTTACGTCGCTCGATTTCCCGGATAATAGCGCCATAGATTTAATTTTTTCCACCATTAGTGGAAAATTCTGTCACTAGTTACGAGATGCTTACTACCGTTGATACCGGATTTGCGCTGCATAATGTCGCTGAACCACCGCTTCCAGTGCTTCTTTCGGTTCCGCACGCTGGTCGCGATTATCCTGATTCGATTTTCGCTAACCTAAGATTGCCGCCAGCTTCGTTGCTTCGGCTTGAGGATCGTTATGCGGACCTGCTAGCACGCGATGCCATCGCCAACAATGTGCCGACGATTATTGCTCATCGTGCCAGGGCGTGGATCGACCTCAACCGCGACGAGCGCGATATCGACGTTGAAATGGTCAGCGGGCTTGGTCGGGGGGGCTATCCAACGCCGAGCGCAAAGCAACGTGGAGGGTTGGGGCTAATACCCAGACGGTTGTCGGGCGAGGGCGATATCTGGAAACGTCCATTTGCCGCCGCCGATGTCGAGACTCGAATATCGGGCTTTCACCGTGTATATCACGCCGCAGTCGCGCGGACGCTTTCACGGATGCGCGAAAAATTTGGAATGGCGATTTTGCTCGATCTCCACAGTATGCCGCCGGTTGCTGCGGGTGGCCCAGAGTCGTCGCCCCGTTTTGTTATTGGCGATCATTTTGGCCGAAGCGCGTCAAGCCAGTTTGCCCATGTGTTAACCGCGCAGATCAAGCAAAGCGGGTTCGCGGTCGCGCTCAATCATCCTTACTCGGGCGACCATATGCTCAGACTACACGGATCGGTCGATAACAATGTCCATGCGCTCCAGCTTGAGGTCGACCGTTCGCTCTATCTTGACGCTGCGCTTCGCGAACCCAACGAGAACGTGGCGGCAATTTCGCAGTTAATCGGTAATATCGCCACCGTTTTGGCAGACCATGCCTTGGGCACCGAGACCCTGATCGCTGCCGAATAGCCTCAAAAAAACCACCCCGAAAACGAGTTTCGGGGTGGCCTAGGTTCAGGGAGTGGTGCCGTCAGGCGGCACCGGTAGGACGGAAAAGGGAGGGGAGATTTCCGTCCTGTTGAAATAATGGGACTATCGGGTTATGAAATCAATAGCGCGTGGAATTTATTTATACTGGACACGTTGAGTCGTGAACGAAGCGGGAGCAGCCGTTCTCGATAATTTTGTCGACCAGCCACTCCCCAGCGAAACCTGAAGGCCTAGCTAGCCGGCAATTCTGTCACCAACGGCACCTTACCCTGCTGTACCTGAAGTGCGAACACATCGCGCATCAACTGTAGCGAAAACAGGTGAGCGTAAATCAGCGCCAATATGCCGTTCTGCGTAATCTTCCGGAGCACGTCACCGCGCAGTTCGCGCAATTTGTCTTCGTCGACCATTTTGAAGCCACGATAAACATATGGCTTTTCTTGGCCTTCTTGCTGGATCGACACTTCGCCGTCCATCAGCAGGTCGAGCTTGACCAGTTCTTCGATAAAACCGTGCGTTTGGGCACCGGCAGATTCGAAATCTTCGCAGAACTTCAATATGCCTTGCGTGGTTTCGCTGGGCTTGCCGTCGTCAAACAATTCTGCGCCTTCATCAAACTCGCCAAGCGCGCCTGCTGTGGGGTCAAAGCAGAGCGACAGCTCGTCGGTGTCGGGACGCAGTTTGGCGAGAATGAACGGGTAGCGGCGGACATAAGCAGGCACATAGACCTGTTTGGTGAACATGCCTTCGTCATCCATAAAGGTATTCACGCCTTCGTTCATACCCATCAGCACGAGCGGCACCGGATTATCAGCGGCGGAAAAGATGATCGGATAATGCCGCGATGCGGGAATAAACTCTTCAATTGTCAGCGGGATTGCGTGCTGGCTGTCCATGAATTTGGCATTGGCCAGACCCTTGGTCTTCCACGTACCGTGCTCATTGCTGTTAAGCGGAACGAGGTCGTTATACAAAAGCGGCAAATTTAATGCCGGAGCCGCACTGGCCATAAGAAACTCCATATCTATAAATATAATGAAAGGCTGGCGGGGCTTTAAGCGGCTAGGCCCGTCTAGGCAAGCGGAACAAGTTTGCCTGGGTTCATAATGCCGTGCGGGTCAAACGCTGCCTTTATGGCACGCAATGCAGTCATCCGCGCCGGATCACAAAGGCGCGCGAATTCGGCTATTTTTGCCTGGCCGATGCCATGTTCGGCGGAGAGCGATCCGCCATAGGCCATCACTCGGTCGTAGACATGCGCAGTGATCGCAAGACCGTCGCCTGCGTACCAGTCAGACGCAGCGATGCTCAGTGGCGCTTTCACATGAAAATGGATGTTGCCGTCGCCTAGATGGCCGAAAGCGACGATTTTGGTGCCGGGATATTTTGCCTCGATGACCGGCGATTCTTGCGAAATAAAACGAGCCATTTCGGCAACGGGAACGCTGATGTCATGTTGCAATGCCTGACCCTCGGCGCGCTCGGCCTCGGCAATCGAATCGCGGATTTTCCAGAATGCTTCAGCTTGCGCTTCGTTAGCGGATAGGGCGGCGTCATTCGCCAGCCCTGCTTCAAATGCCTCGGCCAGCAGCTGCGAGGCGAGTTCGGCGCACTCCTCCTGGGCTGAGTCATCCTGCACCAGCTCAATCAGCACATGCCATTGGTGCGCGCTGGTCAACGGCGCTCGTGTGCCGACGATATGGCGCAGAACAGAATTCAGCGCGCGGTCCGGCAATATTTCGAACCCTTCGATCCGTCCACGCGCGCGCGCCTGCATGAATTGCAATAACCGGTAGGCAGTCTCCGGACTATCGACACCAACCCAAATGACGCAGCGGTCGATCAGCGCAGACGTGGTTTGCAGAACTGCACGGGTCACAATACCGATTGTCCCCTCGGCACCAATCAGCAGGTGTTTCAGATCATAACCGCGATTATCTTTTTTCAGCGGGGACATGCCGTCAAATATCGATCCATCGGGTAATACGGCCTCTATTCCCGCTACCATCTGCCGCATCGTGCCGTGGCGAAGAACCTGGGTGCCGCCTGCATTGGTCGAGATCAGACCGCCTATCGTCGCTGAGCCTTTGCCACCGAGCGTCAGCGGGAAGCGGCGCCCGTTTTTGGCAACCGCATCATGCAGATTTTGCAGGATGACCCCTGCCTGACACCGGACAATGCCACTATCGGCATCGATGCTTTCAATGGCGTTCATCCGGCGCATCGACAGGATGAGTTGCCGACCGCTGAGGTCGGGCGTCGCCCCGGCAACCATCCCGCTGTTTCCGCCTTGCGGCACCAACGAAAGGCAATATTGCGATGCGATTTTGACGAGAGCCGCAACTTCGGCGGTGCTAGCGGGGGAAACCATCGCCGCTGCCCTGCCGGTGTAACGCCCGCGCCAATCGGTCAGCCATGGCTGCATGTCATCGGCAGCATCGCTATACCCTTTGGGGCCGAGCGTATCTTTCAGTTGAGAGAGCGGTTGGGTATCGGTCACCGGTAATCCAGACAGTTGACAGGGCGCAACGCACAATCAATTAATGCCCCGTTCAACCCTATGTTCTAAAGCCATTGAAACATCAACAACTCACCGGATCGAATCTTGCGCGCAGCTCTAGGCCTATTGCTAATGACGGCCGGACTGGTGGCCTTGTCGCACAGCGCGAGCGGGCAAGTCGCGGTCGAAAGCGCTAACACATTTGGCCCGATGATCGAGGCCAGCGATGATGCCTTTCAAGTACGGGTTGAACAGCGGGTCATCATCCGGATCCCGCGCCAAACCGCCGTTGCCAATAGTTTGGGCAGCCGAAGTCCTGCCAAAATAGCGGAGGTTCGGTACAAGGAACAAAAAATCGGCAAGTGCCTGTTGATGGACCGGCTGGTCGGCTCGAGGCCGGGAACCGAGGAGGGTTTGGATCTGGTCACGCGCGACGGAATGCTCATCCGGGCCTATCTTGGTGACGGCTGTCTGGCGCGAGAATTTTATGCGGGTGCCTATATGGAACGCCCATTGGACGGGAAGCTGTGTGTTGATCGCGATATGCTCCACGCTCGAACGGGTGCAAAATGCGAGATCGACAAATTTCGCTTGCTCGTTGCCCGATGACCGCTTTCCGCCAAATTTCTTGACATTTTCCGCTTTCGCGGCCAAAGCGCCCGCGAGCAAAGCGGTTGCGCGAGCATCCGGCCTTGCGCACTTCATTTCCGGAAAAAATTTATGC
>JANPAM010000064.1:0-3475 GCA_031429915.1 Sphingomonadales bacterium
ACCTGAGAAAGCTTGAACAAGTCGTCGGCTGCGTAGGGCGTTGTCTGACCAAATACCGGTGAGCTGAAACCAGCAGTAACCATCGCAATTAGCGCTAAAGCAATTTTGTTCATTCGTACTCCCCCGCACATTGAAATCTAGAACTTGACTGGTGTAGATGGCGGTGGTTCGAAATGACAATCAGTTAAAGCGTGACATTGAAACTTTCAGAATTGCTCACTTAGGGCAGCTGCCCGTGAGGCGTGGGCAAACGCCGGCATAAATAGCGCGGAGAGCCGACTGTTTTAGGTATATGCACGCTGCAATTGCCGCGTTGTTGCACAGCGCTGATTATGCCGATAGATGATTCCAAACTGTCATGGGGTCTTCGATATGTTCCGTTCTGCCGTCGTTGTGCTATTTACACTCTCAGCGCCCGTTGCCGCCGAAACTTGGCAACCAGAAGAGGCGGCCATGCGCGGGCATGTTGGGTTTCTTGCTAGTGACGAGATGAAAGGACGCGAAGCTGGAACACCCGAATATGATATTGCTGCGCGCTATGTCGCCGCGCAATTCGAAACCATGGGTTTGAAACCTGCGGGTGCAAAAGACAGCTTTATCCAGCCAGTGCCGCTCGTAACATTCCGTGCGGCTGACAAAGGCAGCATTACGTTGATCAACGGGGCCACTGAAACCCCACTTGAATTCGGCGTTGATTACTTACCAGGAACTACCCCGCTGGCGCCCGAACTCACGCTAGCTGAGCCACTGGTTTTCGCTGGCTTCGGTGTAGCTGCACCTAGTTTCAAGCGTGATGACTATGCCGGTATCGACGTGAAGGGCAAAATCGTTGTTTTGCTTGCGGGCGCTCCATCCTCACTGCCAACCGAAGAACGCGCACATTACGCAAACATAGTCAGTAAGCGCGAAATTGCCGCCAAGCGCGGTGCCGTCGGCATTATCCTCGTTGATACGCCAACCCGGGAGAAAGTTTCCGCATTCACGCGACGTGCCCGCAACTGGCAGTATTTGGGCGCGACTTGGGCTGAAGGTGACGGTATGCCTGCATATCCCGGCGGCACCGCACCAGTGCTCGCATCTGTAAGCCTCGCAGGAGCAGCAAAATTGTTTGCTGGTCTGCCGGGTGGTGCCGACACCGTCTTTGCCGCGTCGGAAGGGAAGGCCGGTAATCCAAAGCGCATGGCCCTGCCGACGACGGCACGCGTCGCACTCAAGACCGAAATCAACCGGGTCATGAGCAGCAATGTCGCTGGATTGTTGGAGGGATCGGATCCGGTGCTGAAAGATGAGGTTGTTGTCCTGTCTGGACATCTCGATCACACTGGAATTTGCCCTGAAGTAAAGGGCGACACGATCTGCAACGGTGCAATGGATAACGCGATGGGCATCGCGTCGATGATTGAGGTTGCGCACGGCTTCAAGCATCTCAAAGCCCGGCCGAAGCGCTCGATCTTGTTCCTTGCGGTTACCGCTGAGGAAAAAGGACTCGTTGGCGCCGACTATTTTGCTCAAAATCCAACTTTCCCGAAATCCAATTTAGTCGGAAACGTCAATCTCGACATGCCAATCGTGACTTATGACTTCAAAGATGTTGTCGCATTTGGTGCAGAGCGGTCCACGATTGGTCCTGCAGTTGCGCGCGCAGGCGCTTCGATGGGGATTGCACTCGTGCCAGATCCGAAACCAGAAGAGGGCTTCTTCACTCGCTCGGACCATTACCGCTTTGTGCAACAAGGCATCCCTTCTGTTTTTCTGGTGACCGGTCCAGGTGGCGATGGAGTCGTGGCGGGTGCTGAGTTCCTGAAGACAAATTACCATCAACCGTCCGATGACATGAGCCTACCGTTCAACTGGGGAGCAGCCGCAAAATTCGTTGGGCTTAATCTCGCGATCGCACGCGATCTTGCTGATGCAGCAGACCGACCGCGCTGGAACAAAGGAGACTTCTTCGGCACGCTTTATAAAGGCTATGGCGCAACCGGAAACTGAATGAGGCTGGAAGCGCTGGGTTGCACTGCTCCCGCTTTGTATGCATCGCATGCAAAGCGAACATTTATCCCATCCGCCGTCCCAATTTTGTTTATTGCAAGACCTGGCTAAAAAGGTCACCTTCAAAACGAGGAGGTATGATGCATGGAACAAGTGAAACTGACTCGCCGGCTGCTGATAGGTGCCGGACTATCTGCTACAGCAGCCGTTACATTTCCGCTCCATGGGCAGGTTTTTCCGCCGCCAGAATATGGCAGACCCGCCGGTACCTTTCCCTTTGAACCTGCTGTGTTTCGCGAACGCCGCGAACGACTAATGCGGGAACTCAAAACCGGACTTGCGGTTGTCTACGGGGCCGACCAAGTTGTTACCAACTCGCCCGTTGGCCCGGTGTTTCGACAAGATCCAGACTTTGCGTGGCTGACTGGCATCACGGACGAACCTGGGGCTGTGCTTTTGTTGGCACCGGGAGAGCGACATGACCGCGAGATGCTTCTTTTGCCTTCGAGGAACCCAGAGGCAGAGAGATGGAATGTGGAGCGTGTTCCGTTGGGTGCTGAACTGGAACGGCGAACCGGCTTCCAGCAGGTCACCAGAGTCAGCGGACTCGGAGCCTTAGTGACAACCTTGGCGGCTCGGCAGAAGGAATTGCATTTTCTCGGTCCACTGGTCGGGCCGAATTCCCCGATTCCTGCGGTGCTCGATCTGTATGGTAAGGTGGCGCAGCGTGTCCCAGGCGTGAAGACTACCGACAACTCGAAAGTCTTGCCTAGCATGCGGATAGTAAAAGAGCCCCGCGAGCTTGAGATGATCAAAAAAGCGGTAGCGGCCACGCGCCGTGGTCATTTGGCGGCAATGCGGTCAGTGCGTCCGGGTTGGAATGAGCGGCAGCTGACGGAGCTTGTTGAAGCTGAATTTAGAGCTGGTGGAGGCCAGGGGCTCGGTTATGAAAGCATCGTTGCAGCTGGACGCAATGCGTCTTCCCTGCATTACACCGGCGGGGAAGGCCCAATTCGTGCAGGTGAAATGATCCTAATCGATGCAGGCGCTTCGGTGGGCGGCTACGCTTCCGACATCACGCGGACATTCCCGGCAAATGGCGTTTTTACACCAAAGCAGCGCGCAGATTATGACTTGGTTCTTGAGGCCCAAAATGCGGCAGTGCAAAAACTTCAGGCGGGCGTTCACTACCGTGATCTGAGCGAAGCAGCCAAAGACGTCTTTCGTCGCGCTGGACGGATCGACGAATTTACGCATGGCCTTGGCCATCTTGTCGGCCTCCACGTCCATGACGCTGGCGACACATCACAGCCTTTACCCGCAGGTGCCGTTCTAACCATCGAACCGGGCTTGTATCTACAATCAGAGAATTACGGCATCAGGATCGAAGATATGTATCTGATTACCTCGTCTGGAGCCGAGCACCTTAGCGCGGGCATACCCAGAACAGCGGTCGAGATAGAGCAGTTTATGGCTGCTGCGCGCA